>JBFKXW010000322.1:0-3683 GCA_041637915.1 Pseudomonadales bacterium
CCAGCTTTTCGATCTGGTACTCGGTGGTGAACCGCGGCTCAACCTTGCGGTCGGCGAACCGCAGGCGGCTGTCGCCCCCGACCCGCAAACCTCGGGCGATCACCTGCAGCGGGGGAGCGGGCTCTGTAACCTCGGCCTTATCCGCTTCGGCCACACTCGCTTCACCCTCTTCCGCACCCGGTTCCATTGCAGGCTTCGAAGCACCCGCACCCGAACCGGGCGCCTGCAATTCCGTCACCGTGGCAATCTGTCCCTGCTGATCGCGCAGGATATCCACGACCATGTCCTGCAGTTCCACCAGCCCGACTTCGACAAGCCGCTCACGCCGCTGGATCGTAGCGGTCTTCAATGACCCCAGCCGGACCACTTCCGGCCGCCTGCTGGTACCGGACTGCAGGGCGAACAGGCCACGCAGCGCGACCGAATCGATCGTCTGTTGCTGCAGACCTTCTACCTGCACTCCCTCCAGCCGCAATGTGTCCAGTCGCGCCAACTGCAGCGAGCCGTTCTTTTGCAACAGGGAAAAAGCATCCGCCTGCAGCGCACCGCGCACCTGCGGCACGATTTCCTCACCCAGCGCGACCTCACCGCTACCGTCCCACAGGACATCGCCCAGCGCCAGCGCGTGGTCAGGCAAATCCACGCTCGCCTCGCGCAACTGCAGCGGGCCACTGAATTTCAGACGGGTGTCACCTGCTTTTGCGATGTTTACGCTGCTTTGCGTTTGCCACTGCAGGGAACCCAGACGAACCACCTGCTCACCCTGCGCAGCACCCAGGGCCTGCAGGTTCAGCCCTCCTTTCAGCGTCACGGTCTGCCCCCCGGCGTCCATGCCATACCGCATGTTGCCGTTCCATTCGGTGCGCCCGAGCTGCAGCGAAACGTCATTGGCACGATCACGCAGTGCACTGTCTGTCAGAACCAACGTGCCGTCCGCGACCGCAGACGGCAGGCTGTCCCGCAACTGCACATCCGCCCTCCCCGACCAGCGCACACCCGTTTCCACCTCACGACCCTGCGGATCGACGACCCGCACTTTTCGCAATTGCAGCGTGCCGTCTGGCCGCACAAGCAATGCACCGTCCTGCTGCTCCACCTGCACGTTCATGTCCATCTGCAACTGACCACCGATCGACTTCAGCTGGTCGCCGGCCAGCGCTGAGAGCTCGCCAAGATCAAACGCATCCACCTGCACACGTGCCTGCACGAGCATGGGACTGGCAAACGGCTGCAAATCGGCCTGGACATCCAGCCGCGCGTTATTCAGGCGGCTGTCGATCTGCAGGGACGCACTTTCCCCGGGCTGCCAGGAAACAAGGTCCTCCAGAATCAGATGCTGCAGATGCCAGCTGCCGGACACGGAGGGCATCTGCAGGGAAATCTGGCTGTTATCAATCCGTACAGAGCGAAGCGCAAATCCCCACGGCTCACTCTCTGCCTCAGGTTCCGGTTCACTTTCCGCCTTTTCCCCGGGCCTGGGCAATGCAAACCCCACGCGGATGTCCCCCGCCGACCCCACCACGATGGGCACCACCGCCCCGTCCAGCGAGACATCGGTTACTTCCGCCCGACGATCCAGCAGGGCGCGCCAGGCAAAGGTCACCCCCAGCTTGCCCACCTCCAGCGGCGCATGATCGCCCTCACGTACGTACAGCCCTTCCAGCGCAGCCTGCCCGCGAAACAGGTTCAGGCGGACCGCTTCGATCCGCACTTCCTCTGCGCCCTGTTTCTGGAGCCAGTCCGTCGCAGCCCAGCGAATTACGGGCGGAAGTGCGAACACCACCACGACGGTCAGACCCACCAGCGTCAGGGCGACCCATTCCCAGACCGGGGTCCGACGTCGCTGCGTTTGATTGGTTTCTGCTTCGCTCATACTCCCTCTCGCAACACGGTCAGCGGCGGCGCCTGCACCACCCTGCGGGTTGCCAGCCAGCCGAATCCGCCGAGCAACACGGCCGCACTGGCGGGCAGACCAAGCCAGATTTTCCAGTTCGGCTCGTACGGCAAGTCAAACATTCGCCCATAGAGCTGCCACAAGGCGACCTCAGCACCGATGGCCGCGAGCAAACCGGCCAGCAGTCCAAGCAAAGCAAACTCGGCCAGTTGCTGGGCACGAATGCGTTGCCGCCCCGCCCCGAGCGCCCGCATCAGAGCGCTCTCGCGCAGGCGGACATCCATGCTGGCACTGATGGATGCGGCGAGCACGACGATCCCTGCGATCAGAACGAACACCAGAATGGCCTCCACTGCCAGCGCCAGCTGATCCAGCAGCCGGCGCGCCTGTCCCATGATCTGCTCCATGTCGAGCAGACTGATCGATGGAAAATTCCGCACCAGTCCGTTCAGTGTGTCCTTGCGGGAACGGTCCAGGTAAAAGCTTGTGATAAAGGTCGCCGGCATCGATTCGAGCACATGCGGCGGAAACATCATGTAAAAGTTCGGCCGGAAAGTATCCCAGTCGAGTTCCCGGATACTCGTCACCGTCACGTCCAGTTCCGCGCTGCCGATCTGGAAGGTCAGCTGATCGCCGACATCGATGTTCAGGCGCCGTGCCAGCTGTGACTCCACCGACACTTCCTGCTTTTTCGGGCCATCAGCCGACCACCAGGCGCCTTTGCGGATGATGTTATCGGCGGGCAGTTCTGCTGCCCATGTAAGCGACAAGTCGCGGTTCAGCACCCGGCGATCGCTCTCCTCTTTCGTGACCGTTTGCTTGATCGTGGCGCCGTTCTGCTGCACCAGCCGTCCGCGCACGATCGGGTAAAAACCGCTGGTTTCCACCCCTTGCTCGCGCAGGAAGGACCGCACCGGCTGCAGCTCATGGGGGAAGATATTCACCGCGAACTGATTGGGGGCGTCCGCGGGTAACTGACGCGTCCAGGTTTCCAGCAGGTCCGCACGCAGCGAGGCAACCAGCCCCAACACCATGAAAACCAGGGAAAACGCCAGAATCTGACCGATACTCTCCGCCGGACGCCGGAACAAGCCCTGCAGACCCTGCCGGATTGCACCGGGCGCGAGATGGCGCGCACTGCGCGCCGCGCGCAACAGCAGAAACGCCCCCAGACCGAGCAGTACGCTGAGCAGCAGCGCACCGAGACCCGCCACAACGACCAGTTCAGCGTCCCCGGTAAACCACCACCCGAGCGAAAAGATGCCCACCGCCGCGAAGGCCACACTGAACAGGCTACCCATGGCCTGTGGCAGTGCATCCCGGCGGATCACCCGATAGACCGGAACGCGCGCCAGGCTGAACAACGCCGGCAGCGCAAACGCCGGCAGGATCACCACGCCGGCCAGGAAACCCAGCAACAAGGTGGAGGGGTGCGCTGCCGGCACCACGGCCGGTAGCATGTCACGGACCGCCGTCAACACCGCCAGGTGACCCAGCCAGCCCAAAAGCACGCCAATCACGGAAAAAATCAGCCCCAACAGGCCCATCTGCAACACAAAGAGACGCAGGACCTCGCGATTGCTGGCACCGTGACAACGCAGCAGTGCGACGGTATCAAAGTGCCGCTGTGCAAACCGGCGCGCGGATACAGCGATCGCCACGCCCGCCAGCAAAACGGCGACCAGGCTGGCCAGGTGCAGGTAGCGTTCGGTATTGCGCAACGCATAGTGGGCAGCCGGGTTGCCCTCTTTCACATCCATCAGCGTGTCGCGTTCCTGCAGGCGCGGGC
>JBFKXW010000323.1:0-3670 GCA_041637915.1 Pseudomonadales bacterium
AGTGGGGCGCAGCCTGCTCGCATCCGCAACAGGATCTGGTCGTGGATTTGCGCCGCTGCGACGGCAGTTGTGCGTTCGGCGAGGCGCTGGAAGACGGCAGCTGTCCGGCTGCCAATTGATCGCTGGGTTTGCGGGCGCTTACTTCTGTAGGTTGGATCGCTTGGGGTTGGCGTTCGGATTGGGGCGATAGTAGAGCCCCATCCGCCCGATGGTCTGTACCAGTTCGGACTGCGTTACCGTGGCCAGCTCTGCCGCGAGCGCCTTGCGTTGCCTGGGGTCGCCGGCGGGCAACTGCACCTTGATGAGTTCATGGTCTTCCAGTGCGCGATGGGCTTCCGCCCGCACGCCTTCGGTCAGCCCCTGTTGGCCGACCTGAACCACCGGCTTGAGGTGATGGCCAATGCCGCGCAGCCGGCGGCGCTCTTCCTGGGAAACAGTCATGATCGGGTGCTCAAAAAATGGTCGCGCACTTTATCGCATTGCGTCGCGGTCGTCATCCTCCATGCTGTGCCCGCGTTACAGTGCTCGCTGGTCAGGTTTCGGCAGCGGCAGCGGCAGCCGTCGCGTCGGCCGGGACCGGGCGCGTTTTCGGGTAGTCCAGGAAGATCGGCGAGGACCAGGCCCGTTCGCTGACCGCGTCCAGACAGTCGTCGTCAAGTGGCGTGCGCTTGTCCCCCCAGCAGACCCTGACCTCTGCGCACTGGCCGTCTTCGCGCGCCCGCACGCACTGGATCGGTTTGCCATTGATCGTTGGAGTCGGCGTTTGCAGGGCCCGCACGTAGTACAGCGTATCCCGGCCAGCCGTGGCGTATTCGGCGTCCTCAAACTCCACCGTGCAGCCGCGCTCACCCCCTTCACATTCGATCACTTTCCAGGGATCTTCAATCAAACGGCCCGGGTCTTCCGTGCCGGTGACCTGTGGGCGGATGCGCACAATCTCGATCCGCTCGACCGGGATGCGGGCATCGCCCGGGTTGTAGCATTCACTGCCGCACATGTGTTCCAGTCGTTGTGCGCCCAGTGCGTCGATACTCTCCTGCGGGCAACCGGGCTGCTGTTCGAAAGCGCCGGCTGCACGCACGCGGAAGCGGGGAATCTCGCCGCTTTCCAGCTCGCTGCCCATGGGCAGCGTGGTGCCGTCGTCCTGCAGCAGATCGAACCAGAGGAGAATGCGCGGGCCGGAGGTGCCGTAGACCTCCCTGCGCTGCAGGGATGCGAAGATTGTGTCCCGATCGCGGGCCGGGCTGTGCACTGCGACCAAACCGCCTGACATAAAAAACGCCGACTGCCGTTCCGACTCATTCACCTGCAGGAAATTGAACTCGTTGTTGTTCAGGTCCAGCTCGACAGAGTGCCGCGGGTCGCTGTCCGGCTCTGCTACGCGGTGGAGCTGATTGTTCAGGAACTCTGTGGCGAGGCCGGAGGTGTCGGTGGTGAGGTGGCGGTCCACTTCCTTGTAACCGACACCCGGTTGCGCCAGGTGGTTGTCACTGGAGCCAATGAAGCCGAACCGGAATCGCAGGGGATCACCGGTCTCGTCTGGTTCTGCCCGATTGGACAGTTGCATGATGTACTGCACCGAGTTCCCGGGGCGGAAATTGAATGCCGGCATGTAGCAGTCCGTACACTGGCCACAGTTGAGCCACTCCTCCGGCGCCACATCCGGCACGGTGAGCCGGCCGCCCCGGCCCGCCCTGAGGTAGTTCACTTGCGCGGTTTGCACGCGCGCCGCGCATTCCTCTGAAGCAGGGTCTTCGCAGCGGGACTGAATGATCTCGCCCGCACGGTGACAGCAGGGGGTATATCCCTCGCTGGGCGACGGGCAGGACAGGGTGCCGTCCGCGGCCATCTCGACCGCGCGCCAGTCGCGATATTCTTCCGAGTTGCCGTGCCCGGAAAACACCTCGATCAGCCCCTGCAGTTGTGGGTCGTGCATGTCGCGACTGAGCTGCTTGTCCCACTTGGTCCCCGGCGGCGTATAGAAGCCCCAGGTTGTGTCATGTGGGATTACCAGTGCCGGAAAGCCCCATTCCCGCAACTTGCGCTGAAGGTCGGCTGGCGTGTCGGCATACTCCATGCAGTTCTGTGGCAGGTCGGGCGAGGGGCGGTCGTTCGCACACAGTGCCTGCTCGCGCAGGTAATCCTGCTTGAAATAGAGATTCTTGAGCATCTGGCGGTTCAGGCCGTTGGCCGGCATGCCAAGGTAGGGCGCAGTCAGTTTCTGCAGCGGAGGGATGGCGTCCTTTCGCATGGCCTCCACCGCGAGGCCGCCGGACATGATGGGACGCGCGGGTGTCCGGTCGCGGGCTTCATCCTTCATCACAACCACCCGGTGCCCGTAGTGGGATTCCGGAGTGTTGCCCATCTGGGTCCATTCCCACCCCAGAAAGGTGACCATTTCCGGGTCCGCAGGATCGCCCGAGAGGGCGTTACATTGATTGACGTTGTCCCGGATCATTTCCCAATGGCGGGGTGTCAGCCCCTCCGAGTGGTCATTGGTTGACCAAAAGTCCAGCTGTGAACAGAAGCGGGCGTAGTCACAGGCATCAGCCGGTGGATGTATGCCGGTTCCATTCATTGAGGGCAGGCTCCAGGTGAACGCGTCGATGGAAAATGTAGTGTGCACATGGAGGTCGCCAAACAGAATCTGGCGGGCATCCTGCACACCGAGTTCGCGCCGTGCTTTGGCCTGACGGGCCGCTGCATCTGCCCGCCGACCGGGTGGGATCCGTGCGTCGGCGTATTCCCCGACGGTTTCGAAAGTGGTCGGGTTCAGTTGTCGGTCCATGAGCACCCAGCCCGCGAACAGGGCCGGTGCGCCGATGCTGACAGCGAGGGCGATCAAAAGAAGTTTTTTCATGGGGACACCACCAGGCAGTAAAATGGTCGACGGGGTGGGTTGGCGATTTGCAACGAGCGTTCGTCAAACCGGAATCGATGTCAACCGGAAGTCGGGGATTCGGGCAGGTGCCAAAACGAACCGGGAGCAGTCAGCGCTGGATTGAGGAACATGAGTCGGATCCGTTTGTGCTGGCAGCCCGCAAGGAGGGCTATCGCTCGCGCGCGGCCTTCAAACTCATCGAGTTGCAGGAGAGAGACCAGCTCATTCGCCCGGGCATGCGGGTGGTGGATCTCGGTGCTGCGCCGGGCGGCTGGTCACAACTGGCGGCTGCCTGGGTGGGTCCGGCCGGACGCGTTGTCGCCAGCGATCTGCTGCCCATGGACGCGCTCGCGGAGGTTGCCTTTATTCAGGGCGACTTTACCGAGGACATGGCGCTGGCAGAGATTCAGGATGCGCTCGGGAACGGTCCCGTTGACCTTGTAATGTCGGATATGGCCCCCAATATCAGTGGGAACAAGGCGATTGATCAGCCCCGCGCCATGTTGCTCGCGGAACTGGCGCTGGAATTTTCCCGCGAAAACCTGAAACCTGGCGGCGATTTTCTTGTCAAGGTATTCCAGGGGGATGGTATTGAGGCTTTTCGTAAGGACATCAAGCACTTGTTCGCTGAGCTGAAGACCCGCAAGCCACGGGCCTCGCGGGATCGCTCGCGCGAAACGTACTACCTAGCGCGCGGGTTCCGTGGCACGTAATGTTCTGCTGCGGCAGGGGTTCTGGTGTAAGCTGATTTTCGAGTGGTTAGTGGGCCGTACGCAGTGTGGTAATGGC
>JBFKXW010000324.1:0-3637 GCA_041637915.1 Pseudomonadales bacterium
GGCAACAGGTCGTGATCCAGCGGCGTGGCCCGCGCGGGCTGAAGCGGTAGCAGGCCAGCTGGTCCTGACCGGAGGTCAGGTGCAGCAAACGCGGCTTGGTAATGTAGAGGTGCGTACCACCCTGCGCATCAAGACGCTCCGGCTGGCCGAGGTACTGGGCAGCCGCCTGACAATCGCGGCAGAAGCAGATCACCGGAATCCCTTCACGGGTCGGCGCGACCTCCAAATGGCCTTTTACGGTGCCACATCGGCAGGACACTTCCACTGACGACTGCTTTCCCATGGACCGCATCTCCACTGGTTGATCTGGATGCTCATTATAGGGGCTACGCAGAGACGAGATCCGGGCCGCCGTTGCACATTCCGTCCGGAACACGTCCGGGGCCAGCCCTGGTGCGCCTCTGGCATCCGTCAGGGGCAGCCAGGCCTGCGCCCCTGGCCACGCGCCTGCTCATACAATTTCATGGCGGCCGGCATGCGCGCATTCAGATCGGCAATCCGCGTGCCGTGAGACGGGTGGGTGGAGAGGAACTCCGGCTGCCCACCGCCACCCTGACGTGCCATGTTTTCCCATAGCGTGACAGCCTGACGTGGGTCGAAACCAGCCTGCGCCATGATATCGAGACCCAGCACATCGGCTTCCGATTCCTGTCCGCGCCCGTACGGCAGCAGAATACCCACCTGTGCACCCAGGCCCAGCGCCGCCATGGCCTGCTGGCCGAGCGCCGTGCCTTCCGAGATGGCTCCCGCCACCTGCATGCCGGTGCTCACCAGGGAGCTTGCTGACATCCGCGCATTGGCGTGATGCGCAGTGACATGGGCGATTTCGTGGCCGATCACGGCGGCCAGCTGATCGGGCGTCTCCGCCACATTCAGCAGGCCGGCATACACGCCAATCTTGCCACCCGGCAGTGCAAAGGCATTCGCCGACTCATCCTCGAACAGCGTGACCTCCCAACCGCCCCCAACGAGACCGGTCAGCGCATTGGCAACACATTGCACCCGCCGGCTGGGCACTGCCCGACTGGAAGCTGGCGTCTTCTCTTTCATCTCGGCATAACTCGCCGCGCCCATTTCCGCCATCTGCGCCTCGGAAAACAGGCGCAGCTGGCGCTGCCCGGTGGGTGAGGTGGCGCAGGCGGTGAGTACAACCAGCAGAGCGACAAGACTCAGGGTACGAAGACGCTGCATGGATCGGTACCATTGCGGTTGAAAATAAAGCAGGCAATACAGTACTGCGTTCCACATGGATTGTGGAGTCCGATCGGTCATGCATCCCCCGCTCCATTCCTGGCCCGGGGGTGCTGTCATTGCCCACCGCGAACCAGGAGTTCGATATGCGTGCAGTCACCAACAGCGGCCTGGGCCGTGGCAATCAGTTTGTCATTGACGACTATCCTGTGCCGGAGATCGGGGCACGGGATGTGCTGGTGGAGGTGCACGCATCATCCGTGAACCCGAAGGACTGGAAGCTCAATACGCAGTTCAACCGGTTGATACCGCGAGTCGGCGGCCGGCTGCGGCCGCTCATCCTGGGTGATGATCTGGCCGGCATCGTGCGCAAGACCGGCCGCAAGGTGACTGGCTTCCAGCCCGGTGATGCGGTGTACGGGATGGACATGAACATCCGCACCGGCGCCCTTGCCGAGTACGCCCGCATTGATGCGCGCCGTGTCGCCCGGTTGCCGGCCCATATGGATTTTTCTGAGGCAGCTGCGGTTCCGCTCGCCGGCCTGACCGCGCTGCAGTGCCTGCAGATTGCCCGCGTGGCAGCCGGCGCGAGGGTGCTGGTGATCGGTGCTTCCGGTGGTGTGGGCACTTTCGCGGTACAGATCGCCCGTGCCATGGGCGCTGCGGTAACCGGTGTCTGCAGTGGCCGCAACGCACCGCTTGTGCGCGAGCTCGGTGCCCTGCAGATCATCGATTATCAGCAGGAGGACTACCTCGACCGGCGGGAGGACTTCGACGCGGTGATCGACGCAGTGTCCTTTTACAGCCTCAACGAGTGTCAAAGCCTGCTGCGTTCCGGAGGGACCTACGTCTCGACCCTGGGCTACGGCACCTCGCTGCTCAAGCTGGTGCGGGATCAGGCACGGCTGGACGGCAAGAGGGCCCGCTTCGTGAAAGTGGATGCCAACACGACAGATCTGGACACGCTGCGTGAATACATCGAGCAGCGCCAGGTACGGGTGGTCATCGACTCGGCCTATGACCTGGACAGCGTCGCCGCCGCCTATGCCAGAAGCCGCTCGGGGCGCAGCGTCGGCAAGCTGGTGATCCGGGTCCGAAACGACTGCCAATGACACGAACGAGGAGAGTACCTGACGGACGAGTGCGCACCCCGGACTTCAGGTATTTCTGCCCCGTATTTCGCCGCGTGGGAGGGCGATGGCGCTGAAACGAGAATCGCCCCGCCCGGCGGTGATCTCCCTTATTCCCCGCCACGCAACCAGCGGCTAAGCTAGCGCAGACGAGCCTGGCGGCACACCATCATGAAACCAGTTCTCCTTGCCGAGGATGACGACTTCTACGCCGACCTGATTCAGCACGTGCTGGACCAGGAGGGGGCACCGTTGCAACGGGTCAGCAGCGTGCGCGAAGCGCTGGACGCCATGCAAGCCACAGTACCCGCGCTGCTGATCGTGTCCTCCCGCCTGCCGGTCCCGGATGGATTCGCATTGGTCCGTGCCGCGGGGGAGCACCCCGGCCAGTCCCACACGCCAATCCTCCTGCTGGCAGACCCGGAAGACGAGGATGACCTCCAAAATGCCGTGCAGGCTGAGGTGGATGACCTGTTGCTCAAGCCCATCGTGCCGGTCGAACTGACCTTTCGGGTTCGTCGTCTGCTTGCCGCTACCGCAACATCGTGAATTTCCTGCGCAGCGTCGAGCGCCACGTGCCGGGTTTTGATGCCTCACAGGATGTGCACCTGCTGCTGGCATTGCTGATCCTCTCGATTTTGTTCCTGCTGCTGCTGGCGACACTGCTGCTGCTGCAAACGCTGGGCATGCGGTTCCGTCACACGATCCGTGGCCGCAGGCTGTCGCGCTGGGAAGCGGCCTGGCGGCCCGACATTCTGGCAGCGATCTGTGGTTCGCAAAGCATCGCGACGCCCCGCCTGAGCGGGGAACGCCTGCAACACTACCTCACCTATCTGCGTCATTTCGAGCAACGTGTGCGCGGCGCAGCACAGCAGCGTGCAGTGGCGTTGGGCGCCGCGCTCACTCCTGAACTCCGGCCCTTGCTGGAGCACCGATCCACCGACGTGCGGGCCCGCGCCGCGCGCCTGCTGGGCGATTACGGCGGCGCGGAGGCAGAGGATGCGCTGGCCGCCTGCCTGGACGATCCTGCCCCGCTGGTTGCCATCTTCGCCATGCAGGCGCTCAGTCAGAGCCGGAACCCGGAACGGGTCCGCCACATGCTCGGCCAACTCGACCGCTTCGAGAACTGGAGCACCTCCTACCTGGTTTCGCTCTGCCGCAACATCGACGAATCGATGGTGCCCGCATTGCGTGAGATTCTTGCGGATCGACAGCGCACCACCCATGCCCGCGTCATCGCCGCAGAATCACTGCGCGAGCTGCATGACACCCGGGCAGCATCGCTTGCGGTCACGCTGCTCGCCGAGCCCACCGAA
>JBFKXW010000325.1:0-3617 GCA_041637915.1 Pseudomonadales bacterium
ACCGATTCCGGGGTGAGCAGTTCCAGCGATCGGCCGCTCTTGATGACCATCACCAGCTTTCCGCGCGCAACCGTCCGCAAGGCCGACAGCAATGGCCGTGCAGGTTCCAGCCTTTCCACCTGCACGATGATGGACCGCGCAACCGGTTGTTCCGCGAGATAGTTCAGCACATCGGCGATGTCCACATCGAACTGGTCCCCGAGCGTGAGAAAGTGGGAGAAGCCGACACCGCGTCCATACGCCCAGTCCAGCATGGCGGCACCCAGTACGCCGCTGTAGCCCACGTACGCGATCCGTCCGCTGCTGGCCCCGAGCAGGGCGGAGGTGGCGTTCAAATGCACGCCCGGCGCGATCACGCCGATGGAATTCGGGCCGAGCACCCGGATGCCATACTCACGAACAACATCCCGGATGGATTTTCTGAGGGCTTTCTCGGTCCGTGAACGCGTCCGTGACAGGCCACCCGTCAGCACCAGCGCGGCTTTCGCTCCGCGTTTCCCCAACGCGTTCAGCAGGCGCGGCGCATCAAAGGGCGAGGTGCAGATGATGCTGAGATCCGGCAGGGCGGGCAGTTCCCGCAACTTCGCATAACAGCGCTGGCCGGCATATTCCTTTTGCCTGCGGGAACACGGATAGACCGGCCCGGAGAAGCCCCCGGCCTGCAGATTCTCCAGGACACGGCGCGCCAGGCCGTCATCGGCCTCAAAATCACCGAAGACGGCAATCGATGCCGGTGCGAAGAAACCATCCAGGTGACGAACGCTCACGCGGGGAACCTGTTACGCTGGAACCGTGAAGCAAGCATAGACAGCATCACGAATGACGCTCTGCCTGATCAGTCACGACAGTTGCACCCGCCACGCCATGGGTGCCGGCCATCCGGAAAGTCCGCAGCGACTGCATGCCATCACCGGGCATCTGCGTCGCACCGGCCTTGCCGCCGAACTACGCTGGCAAACCGCGCAGCGCGCCACGACCGAGCAGATCTGCGCAGCCCACCCGGCCAGCCACCTGCAGGACATTCAGGACAAATTGCCTGCCGAGGGTCTGACCATGCTCGACGGGGACACCCTGCTGTGCCCGGACAGCCTGGAAGCCGCCCTCCACGCGGCCGGTGCCGCGGTCCAGGCCGTGGATCTGGTCATGGAAGAACGGGCGGACAAGGCCTTCTGCGCCGTCCGCCCCCCCGGACACCACGCCGAACAGGCCCAGAGCATGGGTTTCTGTGTTTTCAACAACGTCGCGGTGGGCGTCCATCACGCATTGCAACGCTGGAACGTGCAGCGTGCCGCCGTGCTCGACTTCGATGTACACCATGGCAACGGCACCGTGGATATTTTTCGGGATAAGCCGAATGTGCTGGTCTGCTCCAGCTTCCAACATCCGTTCTACCCCGGACGCCACCACGACCTGCGCCGGGAAAACATCGTCAACACCCCCCTGCCCGCCGGCACCGGCAGTACAAAATTCCGCAAGGCCATCGAGAAACAATGGATTCGCGCAATCGACGCCCACCAGCCGGAGTTCCTGTTCGTGTCTGCAGGCTTCGATGCGCACCGGGAGGACCCGCTCGCCCAACTGGAACTGGCGGATGAAGACTTCCTCTGGCTCGGCACGCTGATCCGTGATCTGGCAAAAGATCTGACCGGGGGCCGCGTGGTAGCCCTGCTCGAGGGCGGCTACCACCTGGATGCGCTCGCGCGCAGCACCCATGCCTTCATCGAAGGACTGGACGGCCTGTAAGGCTAGCGTCGCGCAGCGCCAGCGCCGGCCGGACTGAACTGACCGGCATCGTGCAAGCGGTATCGGCGTTCCACCCGCCGGGCAAGACGGCTGGCGCCGAGCAGATATTTGGAAAGGTCGCGCTGTTCAAAATTGGACTTCGGAAAGAACGCCGCATGTCCATGCGCGGTAATCAGTTGAAAAGCTTCATCCTTTTGCGCCATTTCAGAGCCGGAGGAGATCAGCAGAAAGGGTTGCGTCTGCATCTGCGTGATATCTGTAACCAGTTCACTGCCGTGTTCGCCGCGCAACAGGTAGTCAAGAATCACAATATCCCAGTCTTGTTTTGCCAGCAGCACGCGCGCCTCGGTGAGACTGTGCACCTGATCCACGACAAACTGGATCAGGCCAACATCTTTCAGGTTGTCGCGCAGGATGAGCAGGCTGTCCTCGTCATCATCAATCACCAGGACGCGCAGACGCTGCGGAACCAGGTCCCGAATCGTCGCCGAGAGCGTATTCCAGTTCATTTCCGACTTGTGCAGGAAACGGAGCATGCCGAGTTCCATCTGCAACTGGGCTTCTTCGGGCAGGTCGATTTCGTCGTGCCCGGTGACGAGCAATGCCGGCACAGCCACGCCAGCGGCCTGCGCTTTCAGGACGAAATCGACCCCGTTGTCCACACCCAGCCGGTAATCCACGATAAACAGATCCCAGCGACCGTTGGCAATTTTCTCCATTGCCATCGGGATGGACTCGGCAAACTCGAGTTCGTAGAAATCCCGGGTATCCGGCGGCAAATCATCCAAAATCTCTTTCAGGAGAAAGAACTCCTCCTGCTCGTCATCGATCACGAGGATGTGTGTGGTCACGTCAAACATGCGTTTCCTGGGTTCCTTCCCGTACTGGTTTCGCCACCTACAGGGTAGCGAACGGGCACTCCACGCGGCAATCCGAAGGACCGTCCCGGCACTTCAGCGGATTGTTCCCAACTCGGCGCCTCCTTCAGGACCAACCCAAACTGCCGATAAATTGATCAGGCTGGCAGAAAACTTGCAGGGATCCAGCTACAGCACGAGGTGCCGGGAATCCGGCCTGCAGTATGGAGGAATGCAGCATGGGAATCTGTGCCAGAGAACTCGCTGAATACGTCATCCGGCCCACACTGAAGTATCTGGGCAGTTGGAGTGAAGAGACCGAGAGGCTGCTCGCCCGCACCGCAGCGGTGCAATCCGGCATGGGCCGGCACATCGGAGAAACTTCAGCGGGAAGAGGCATTTATGCCATCGACAGCGAAACCCATCAGCGCGTGTGGGATGAATTCCTCGCGTTCCGGCCTGACCTCGCCAGTCGTGTTCGAGGGCTCGCGAGTCAACGGGAATTCCTCGTGCACCCGGACCTGGAACTGTCGACCAACCTGGCGTACGCCACCGCCATCGCCTGGACCCTGTACCTTTGGGCAGGCACAAAACTGCCGCTCTACGGCAAGGCGGCCGAGCCGGTATCAATCCGGGCAGGCTGGTTTCCCCCTACCGTAAACATCCCACCCGGCACGTTTCCACCAGACAGCAGCGAATCGCCCGGACACCGGCAGGTCGCCTGACCGGATGCGTCAGGCCTGTGCCTGATAAGCAGACCAGATTGCATCGAGCGCTGCTGCCGCCCCCATGCGGAGCCGGTGGCAGCAGGCTGCCGAAACATCGCTCTCTCCCGGATTGATCTCCACCGTCGTCACACCCTGACGACCGGCCTCCAGAACAGGCGCAGCGATATAGGGGAACAGGCTGCTGGTGCCGATGCTGAAAATGAGGTCGAAGCCGCGCGTCATTTCACGCACCAGCACTGCCACCGCATCTTGCGGCAACATCTCACCGAACAGCACCACCGCCGGGCGG
>JBFKXW010000326.1:0-3607 GCA_041637915.1 Pseudomonadales bacterium
ACCGCAACTGGGAAAACGCCTGGCTGAGCGCCCTGGTGATTGCTGTGCTGTTGGGTAGCGTATTCATGCTGTCACTCGCAATCGAGGGCATTCCATTGGGCACTGCCTACGCGATCTGGACCGGGCTGGGCACGCTGGGCGTGGCCGCCTGGGGCATTCTGGTGCTGGGGGAGGCCGCGACCGTGTTCCGGGCACTGGGTTTCCTGTTCATTGTGGCCGGTGTCGCATTACTGAAACTGCAGACGGGCCACGCGTGATGGAGCCCACGTACGACCTCCGGCCGACCACGCCGCTGGTCTCCTGGCGCGACTGGTGCGTTCCGCTGGATGCTGAAAACCTCTCCCTGCAGCAGGCGCTGGACAGTCTCGCCACCGTCGGCGCGCGGCCGGAGGAGGTACCACTGATTGTGCGTCTGCTGGAGAACCCGGCTTACCATTTCCCAGGCCTGTCCCTGTTCCCCGGTGCCGTGGGCCTGGAGCACCATGACGCCATCCACACCCTGCTCGGCCGCGGCCTGCTGAAGCGCGACGAGGCGTTCGTGATCGGCTTCACCATGGGCAGCACCCGGGCGGTCGGCGCCTGGCAGCGGCACCTTTTCTGCTGGATCGCCTCGCATCTGTACCCGTGGGCCTACAAACTGCGGCCGGAAGATGTCTGGGTTTTTCACGGCGCCGTGAAACTGGCCGAGCAATCCGGCTGCAAACGCCTCGACACCTTCAATTTTGACCTGTGCCGGCAGGCATCCATCGGCGACCTACGCCAGCATCTCGGAATTTCCGTCCAGAACCTGCAGCGTTTTTATCGTGCTGAGATTCGTCAATTCCCCGGAACGCCGGAGAGCATCCGCTTGCAAAATATGGCTTCCACGAAAGATTCTACGGATTCATCACATACGCGCCCTTCATGGCATACGCAAACTCATTGAGCACCCGGTGGTAGCGCCGGTCATCCCGCTTTGGTTTCCGGATCATCAACTGGCAGAAGCCCTGCTGCGCACGCGTGCTGCTGGTCTTTGAATACAACTGCAGTGCGTATTTGGAGAAATCGCGCACCATGAAATCGAAAATCTGATCGACCAGGTCATCATCCATGCCCTGCTGGTCCCAGCTTTCCAGAATCAGCTGACCGTAGGCGACCAGGGTAAACAGTTCACCCACGATCAACAGAAAGTCGATGTCCTTGATCTGCTGTTTGTTCGGGCGTGCCACCATCAGCATCTTCCGGAACAGGCCGACCTGGCGCTTGAAGACGTCAACGTTCGGCAGACTGCATTTCTCATAGGCAAGACGATAATCGTGAAAGCGCGTCTTGCCGAGACCCTTGGTCGGTCCCTGATTGAACAGGAAGGCGTCATGCGCTGCATCACGACGCACGGGGACTTCCTCGAACGCCGCAGGCTTGAAGAAATAGTTCGCCATGAACTTCACGATCAGCGCCATATTCACGTGCACCGTGCCTTCCAGCTTCGGCAACGCGCGGATATCGATCACGGCGTTCTCGAAATACATATCCTTCTCGAACCCCTTGGCGGCGATGACATCCCACAGCAGGTTCATGACCTCCTCGCCCTGCGTGGTGACCTTCATCTTCACCATCGGGTTGTACAGGAGGTAGCGGCGATCCTCGGCGCTCGCGCTGCGCATGTAATCGGTCGCCCGGTGCGCAAAGGTGCGCATGGCAACCAGCCGCGTATAGGCATCCACGAACAATTGGCGGATATGCACGAAGTCGGTGACGTAATGATCAAACAGGCGTCGGCTCGCCGCATGGTCAATGGCCTCATGATAGGCATGGGTACAAATGCCGATCGACGCAAAACCCAGGTTGAACTTCATGATGTTGATGGTGTTCAACGCATCATCCCAGGCCTTGGGGCCACGCTCGCTGATGTCTGCATCCGTAACGGGATAGTCATGCAGGCGGTAATGCGCAACGTAATCCTGATTGTTGATGATGTTCTTTACGCACTCGTACTTCTCATGCTGCGAGTTGACCGTGAAAAAAACATACTCATCGCTTCCTTCGATCTTGCCAAAGGTCGAGACCAGCGCAGCCTGATTGCCATTGCCGATGTAGTACTTCTCGCCCCGGGCCAGGTAGGTGCCATCTTCCTGCGGGATCAGGCGCATTTCTGACGCGTAAATATCGGCGCCATGTTCCTTCTCAGACAAACCGAACGCGAAAATCTCACCCTGCGCCAGCAACTGGACGGCTTTCTTTTTCAGCGCCTCGTTGCTGCCCAGGAAAATCGGGCCCAGCCCGAGCGCAGAGACCTGAAAGCAATACCAGTAGGTCAGCCCGTAAAAGGCCAGGATTTCGGCAAAGTCGGTGATGCGGGACGTATCCCATCGCGCGTTTTCGCCATAACCGGTCGGCGTGAACAGGATGGCGAACGCTCGTTCCTTCCCAATGAAATCCAGAAACTCTGTGTACCAGCGACGGCTTTCGTAATCTGCCTTGGTTTTCGCCAGCCCCATGCCCTCAAAAAACGCAATGGTTTTCAGCATCAGCTGGCGGGTTTCGTCATCCGGGTACGCGTCGGCAAACTGTTTGGGATTCAGCAGGATGCTGGCACGCGCCTCCGGCGCCATTTGCCGGCGGGGCGCCTCGGTAAGTACAGCACGCAGACGGGCAGGCAGCATTTCCTTGGGGAACTGGCGAAGCAGGGCATTTTCCATTGTGAATCCATCAGGTCGGTCGGCGGAGGAAGCCGAAGAATACCATTGTCCAGGCGATTTCCATCCTGCCTGAGGCCATGACGTCCCGCGCCCCGCGGCGTACCCTGTACGACAACGACGGCTGCGGAGGGGAAACACCGGTGAACAGGGGCGAGACGATGCACGAGCAAACCGTGCTGGTGGACAACCGGCACATCCATTATCGCGAGGCGGGCGAGGGCCCCTGTGTGCTGCTGCTGCATGGCTGGCCGACCAGTTCCTGGCTGTGGCGGGACGTCATGCCGGTGCTGGCCCAGCGGCACCGGGTGATCGCACCGGACCTTCCCGGCTTCGGGCTGTCGGAGAAACGCATGGAGGATTCCTTCAGCTTTCGCTACCACGAGCGCTTCCTGAACGCCTTTCTGGATCACCTGCAGATTGAGCAGACCGACCTCGTCGTGCACGATCTCGGCGGCCCGGTGGGCGTCTACTGGGCGCTGAGGCACCCGGAGCGCGTGCACCGGCTCGGCATTCTGAACACGCTCCTCTATCCAGACTTCCACTGGACCGCCAAGGCGTTCGTGCTCGCCACACTGGTACCGGGCTTTCGCCGCCTGCTCAGCCACCCGCGCGCACTGGCAGCCACCATCCGCTTCGGCGTGCAAAACAAGGCGCGGATCACCGAGGAAGTCCTGCAGCCCTACCTCGCACCCTTCTCTGACAGCAGATCCCAGCGGGTATTGCTGAAAACGGCCAGCCGGCTTGCCCTGCAGGGCTTCGAAGAGATTGCGGCCGCCTTACCGGAATTCCCCCGGCCGGTGCGCATCATCTATGGCGCGCAGGACCGCATTCTTCCGAACGTCGCCGCCACCATGGAGCGGCTGCAGCATGATTTGCCGGAGACCCGGGTGACCGTGCTATCCGATGCCGGTCACTTCCTGCAGGAAGAC
>JBFKXW010000327.1:0-3565 GCA_041637915.1 Pseudomonadales bacterium
CGAACATCCGCGGGAATGCCTCCGGGTCGAAGCCGGCGCGTACCAGAGTCCGCATCCCGATGCGGTCGGCTTCCTGCTCGTGCTTGCGGCTGAAACGCAGCTGGCGGTCGATTGCCGCCGCCTGCGTCGCGCTCATGACTGCCATCCCGGCATCGCCCCCCACGGTGGCCGCGAGGATCATGCCGGTCAGCATGCCGGCCAGCGTCGGCGCGTAGGTCTTGTTGGCGTCTTCGACGCGACGGGTGAAATGGCGCTGGCTCAGGTGGGCGATTTCGTGCGCCAGCACCGAAGCCAGTTCGTCCATGGCCTTGGCGCTGGTGATGAGACCGGTATGCACGCCGATGATCCCGCCGGGCACGGCAAAGGCGTTGATGGTGGGATGGCGTACCAGGACCACCGTGATGTTACGATCCTGCAGTTCACTGGAGCCAGCCAGGCGGAAGATCAGGTTTTCGGTGTATTCCTGCAGCAGTGGGTCGTGCATGACCGGCACCTGCGCACGAAAGGCGCGCAACCAGGCCTGCCCAAGCGCCCGCTCTTTCTCCGGGGAAATGATGCCACCATCCGGGCCGCCCAGGCTGGGCAGTTCGTCTGAGGCGAGGGCCGGAACGGGAAGCAGGGAGATCAGGAGCCACAACACGACCCAACCGGGCGGTCTGGTCTGGTTGATTCCGGCGCTGTGGGTTAGTCTCACCAACTGGACTCCCGGCGGGGCTTTCAAGTGCTCGCAATGAAGCGGAGTATATATCACGCGACCGCCGCGTCCCGGCGACCACAGCCGATGTGACCAGATGGATATGACAGCAGACCACAGCGCCGACCCGGTGGTTCCCGCCGCGCACCGTGATCAGGTGGCGATCCGTGTGGATGCGACTGGCCTGCGCTGTCCATTGCCGCTGCTGCGCATGAAGGTTGCACTCCAGCAGGTGGCTGCCGGTGCCCTGGTGGAGGTGCGGGCCACGGACCCGGGTTCACTGGCCGATTTCCAGACTTTCGCACGGCTGAGCGGCCACGCGATCGTGCATCAGGAGGAGGCTGCGGGTTGTTATCTTTACCTGATCCGCAAGGCAGGAGACGAAGCGTGCTGAAGGTATTGCGCGACTGGGCTGACCGCTACCTCTCCGACGAGGAAGCCGTCGTCTTTCTGATCGTGTTGCTGCTCGCCTTCGCGGTCATCCTGACCCTGGGCGGCATGCTGGCGCCGGTCATCGCGTCGATCATCTTTGCCTTCCTGATGCAGGGCCTGGTCGACAAGCTGAAGGAGCGGCGGGTGCCGCATGTGGTGGCGGTGTCGCTGGTTTTTACCCTCTTCATGGCGGCACTGCTGACCCTGCTGCTGGTGGTCCTGCCGCTGGCCTGGAAGCAGGTGACTGCGTTTATCGGGGACATGCCGCGCATTGTTGCCCTGGTTGAGCAGAAACTGCACCTGCTGAGCGACCAGTATCCGACCCTGATCAGTGAGGAGCAGGTCGCGGTGCTGCTGGAGCAGGCGGGCGGTGAAATCGGGGAACTGGGCAAGACGCTGCTGACCTTCTCCCTGTCCAGTCTGCCGGGGCTGGTCGCCGTGCTGGTGTACCTCGTGCTGGTACCGATGCTGGTGTTTTTCTTCCTCAAGGATCAGGATTTGCTGCTGCAGTGGGGGCAGGGTTTTCTGCCACGGCGGCGCAAACTGATGACCCGGATCTGGCGCGAGATGGACGATCAGATCGCGAACTATGTGCGGGGCAAGGTCGTGGAGATTCTGGTGGTGGGCGTGGCGACCTACATCGTGTTTGCGCTCATGGGACTGAAATACGCCACCCTGCTGGGGGTGCTCGTCGGGCTGTCTGTCCTGGTGCCTTATATCGGCGCTGCGGTCGTGACCGTGCCGGTCGCGTTGGTGGGCTTCATGCAATGGGGCTGGACGGGTGATTTCGCCTGGCTGATGGTGGTGTACGGGATCATTCAGGCGCTGGATGGCAATGTGCTGGTGCCGCTGCTGTTCTCCGAGGTTGTCAATCTGCACCCGGTTGCCATCATCGTGGCCGTGCTGCTGTTTGGCGGCCTGTGGGGTTTCTGGGGGGTGTTCTTTGCCATTCCCCTGGCAACCCTGTTCAAGGCAGTGCTGAATGCCTGGCCGGCGGCGGTGCGATCCTCCCCCTCTCCCGCCGAGCAGGAATCCGCCGCCCCCAGCCTGTAGGGGCGGCTGCAGGAGCGGCGCCAGCCGCGATCATCGCCTGCCGGTGGCAGGAACCGGGTAGAAGCAGAGGCTGATCGCGCCTTACGGCGCTTCTACTTTTCCAGTTCCCTGGCAGCCGCCAGCACTTCTTCCGCATGGCCAGGCACCTTCAGCTTGCGCCATTCGCGACGCAGGACGCCTTTGGCGTCCACCAAAAATGTGCTGCGCTCAATGCCACGCACCTGCTTGCCGTACATGTTCTTCATGCGCATGACGTCGAAGTGCTCGCACAGTGCCTCGTCCGGGTCGGAAATCAGTTCAAACGGGAACTCATGCTTCGCCTTGAAGTTCTCATGCGTTTTCAGGGAATCCCGTGACACCCCGAAAATGGCCACGCCCAATCGTTTGAACTTGGTGTGCAGGTCGCGAAAGTCCTGGCCTTCCTGGGTGCAGCCGGGGGTGTTGTCCTTCGGATAAAAGTACAGGACATACGGGGCGCCTTTGAGATCACTGCTTTTGACCAGCACATCGCTGGTGGCCTGTGCCTTGAATGCAGGCACGCGCTTGTTCAGGGCAACGGGCATAAGAGCCTCCTCAGGTTCGCAGGGGTTCAATGACCGCATCGAGATTGCGGTCGTCACAGAACAACATGAATTCCTCTCGCAGACCAGCGATGTGCACGTTGCCGGGCACACTGATGGTCATGGTCAGGGTAAACATCGGTGAGCCGGTGTGGGGCGCCCGGTAGGTGCCGGTGTACATGTCATCGATATTCATGCCCTTGGCAGCGAAAAAATGTGCAATCTGCTGCACGATGCCGGGCTGGTCCAGCGCGATGACATGCACGTTATACGGCATGCACTGGTTCTGTACGGGACGCTCCTCGGTCCGGCGGACCGTCGTTGTCAGCCCCAGGCGCTCTCCCAGCGATGGCATGGAGGATTCCAGCTTGGCAATCGCGTCCCAGGTGCCCGAGATCAGCATGATGATGGCGAATTCGCCCCCCAGAACCGTCATCCGGCTGTCGATGATGCTGCAGCGCACATCCGAGATCAGTGCCGAGAGCTCATCAATCAGTCCGGGCCGATCCTGCCCGATGGCAGAGACGACGAGCAAGTTGGGGGCAGCGGGCATACAGAAAACTCCGTTCATTCATGGCTACAGCGGCGTAGTGTACCGCAGCCGGACTGCGGTTTTGCGCGACTGCAAGCCTTGTTCCCGCCGCTCCACCTACATAAGATTACGCTTTGCTTCCGCACAGGTCCGCTGACCGATGATTCAGGGCAGTATTGTCGCCATGGTGACCCCCATGTTCCCTGACGGGAATATTGACATGGGTGCGCTGGATCGTCTTGTGGATTTTCATGCAGGCGCCGGCACGGACGCCATCGTGGCGGTGGGTACCAC
>JBFKXW010000328.1:0-3555 GCA_041637915.1 Pseudomonadales bacterium
CAGGCCTGCGCCACATCCACGGCATACTCGAGGAAAATCACCGGATCGTTATAGGTGTACGCGACACTGCGACAACCGTGACTCTGCGCGGCGCGAGCCAGTGATTCCGGCGAGGCGCGCCCCGACAGCGTATCCACCTGGCGGGATTTGCTGATATCCCAGTTCTGACAGAACTTGCAGGCCAGATTGCACCCGGCCGTACCAAAGGAAAGCACCGAGGAACCCGGATAAAAATGGTTCAAGGGCTTCTTTTCAATGGGGTCGATGCAGAAGCCGCTGGAGCGACCGTAGCTGGTCAGAACGACCTCATCGTTCTCCCGGGCCCGGACAAAGCACAGGCCACGCTGGCCCTCGCGTAACCGGCAGGCCCGCGGGCACACATCGCACTGCAGCCGACCATCCTCCAGGGCATGCCAATGGCGGGTGGGGACTACGGATTGGGCGGGTCCGAACGCGGACACCCTGCAACCCTCTTTCCAATCGACATATACTGGAAGATATCGCTTTCTGACCCACAAGCAAATGAGCACGGTGCGCAGGCCCGTCATTGCGGGCACCTTCTACCCGGACGATCCGGCAGTGCTGGAACGCTCCGTACACTCTTTTCTGGAGGGTGCACCCGACCCGTCCGTGCAGAGTCGCGCGCTGATCGCCCCCCACGCGGGACATCCCTACTCCGGCCCGGTTGCCGCAAGCGCCTATCGTGCCTGGCGGGATCATGCCGGTACGGTCCGGCGCGTCCTGCTGATCGGCCCCTCGCACCGGGTGGCATTCCGGGGGCTGGCCCTGCCCTCCCATTCGGCCTTTGCCACGCCGCTCGGTGACATCCCCATTGACCGCGCGACATGCCAGCAGTTGGCCACTCTGCCCGGTGTCGGCATCGCAGACCAACCCCACGCTGCCGAACACAGCCTGGAGGTTCATTTGCCATTTCTGCAGGTTCTGCTGGGGAGTTTCCAACTGGTGCCGGTGGTCGCGGGCCAGGCCACTGCGGAACAGGTTTGTGCCCTGCTGGAGGCGTTCCCGAACGACGGGGAAAACCGCATCCTGATATCGACCGACCTGTCCCACTTCCATGCGTACGAAGAGGCACGCCGCATCGACCGAAATACCACGCGTCGTATCGAGACGCTGTCCACCGATCTGCGCGGGGAAGAGGCCTGCGGGCATGTCCCCGTCAACGGCGCATTACTGTTCGCACGGAAAAACGGCCTGCAGGTGCACACGCTGGATGTCCGCAATTCCGGCGACACGGCAGGACGGCACATGCGGGACCGGGTGGTGGGGTACGGCGCCTATGTCCTTCACTGAACATGCTCCGGAGCTGCTGCGGCTGGCCCGCAACAGCATTGCGCATGGTCTGGAGAAACAGCGGGCGCTGGTTCCGCCCCGGCAGGATGTACACACAGCGCTGCATGCAGAGGGCGCCAGTTTCGTCACCTTGCAAAAACAGGGCGCACTCCGTGGCTGCATCGGATCGCTGCAGGCGCATCGCCCGCTCTACGTTGATGTTGCCGAAAATGCCTGGGCCTCGGCCTTTCGGGACCCACGGTTTCCATCACTGGCCCCGGACGAAATGGACCAGCTCTGTATAGAAATTTCCCTGCTATCCGCGCCGGAACCTTTCCCCGTGCAGTCCGAGCAGGACCTGTTGCAGCAACTGCGGCCCGGAGTGGATGGCCTGATCCTACAGGACGGCACGCGCCGCGCCACTTTTTTACCGGCCGTCTGGGAAAGTCTGCCCACACCTGCACAGTTTGTTCGACAATTGAAGCAGAAGGCCGGCATGCAGGCAGACCACTGGTCCGACACCATGCAGGTGCAGCGCTACTCGGCCGAGAAAATCAGCGAACCACTGCGTTGATGGCGCTGCCTATTTGCGGATCGCCACACTCAGCAGCTTGGCACCCACGGTGAGTCCCGCCCGCTTGATATGCGATTCATTGACCTCGAACCGCACCCGGTCGTCCACCGTCACAAAGCGCATCACACCACCACGCTCCAGAAAATCCGGCGATTCCCCAATGGTGAGGGAGCCCTCCCGGGTCAGCCGGGACAGCGCTGTATTCCGGTCTGCACCGGGAGGCATGCTGATGAACGTCAGGTGGCAGTGGCCCATGTCCGCCGCATTCGAATGACGCTGCACCTCGATATCCCCGTGACCAGTCGGCTTGCCGGCCAGCGCATCCAGCGCGCGTCCGAACGGATCCTTGCCGAGCACGCAAAGATAGAAGCGGTCTGATGACTGGGTCGCCACCTCCGGCCAGGTGATGAACTTGGTGAAGTGATACAGGTAGGAGGCCTTGAGCTGGTACTCCGGCGAGGGCGCTGCCGCTGCCAGGGCAGAAGACATGCCGCATGCCAACGCCAGCCAGGCACTGCGCAACACGCGCTTTGTGATCAGGGCGTATTGGTGCTGCATCAGAATTTCCAGGTTACCGTACCGTGTACAGAGCGTTGAATCTCGTTGGAACCAGCACCCAGCACTTCCCGGTGGTGACTATCCAATAGGTTCCTGCCTGCCAGCTCAAGATCGACGTTCTCCTGCAGTTTGAAAGTCAAACCCAGATCAAGTTCCACGTATGAAGGCACAACGGCGGTCCCACCGCCCGCGTAAATGTTGTCTGCATAACGCAAAATGGCGTCAAATTCCGTTCTTTCATTGAGGTCGAGTCGTGAGAAGATGGTGGCGCGATTGGCCGGATCCGAACGCTCGGTAACAGTCGCTTGATTTGCACCGAAGAGAATCGCGGTGTGATCGTCACGCGCCTCGAGCCGCATTTGGGTAAATGTGTAGGTCACATCAACCAACCAGTTGGGCCTTGCTTGCCAGCGCCCACTGAACTCCAGGCCCCACGACTTGCCTTCAGCCGCATTCGCCACCTGAAAAAAAGGCGGTGCCGCAATCGACTCGAAAAAAATCAGCTGCTCATAATCGTGCAGAAAGAGAACAGTGTCGAAGCTGAACGTGTCCACCGGCTGGGCGCGGTATCCCAATTCGTAGGCGATCAACTCCTCCGCGTTCAGCGTTTTGTCTCCACTGGGAATATCACTCTCCAGCCTGGTCGGAACGCGCACGGCCTTTGAAATACCCCCCCATAGCGTCTTCTGATCACCTAACTGATAGCTGAACCGCGCATTTGGCTGAAACTCTCCGCCGGTAAAGTCATTCTCTTCCACCTTGCCACCGAGAATCACTTGCAGCGAATCAGAAAGCGTCAGTTCATCCTGCAGGAAGGCACTGACAATCGTATCTTCACGCTCCACCGGGTTATGTGACAGCACACCCGCTGCAACGACATGGTCGCCGATATAGCGGTAATTCAACCCCCAGACCAAATCATGCATTCCGACCGGGTCGTAGTTGTACTGGAAATCAAAATCAAGCGTATCGCGGCTCTCATCGAAACCAGGCTGCTCCAGTTCGGTGTAGTCCCAATACGCCTGGATCGTATAACTGCTTTCTTGATTCAGGTTTCGTGTCTGTCGGTACAGAAGATTGCCGCCATAATAGTGGGTATTCACGCCGGTGTTGTTCGAACCATGCGCATTGTC
>JBFKXW010000329.1:0-3546 GCA_041637915.1 Pseudomonadales bacterium
CAACGACGAACGACTGGACTGTCTCCCAGTCTGCCTCGCTGAACCCTCCGGACGGCAGGGCATGCACTTCATCGAGCATGCGGGCGAGCGAGGCTGCGTCATCCCGGCTGGCCAGCTGATCGAGGAGTGCGACCATCGATTCCTTGGCGGCCTTGTGGACCGGGGCATCCGGATCATTTTTAGCACCCGGTTTCGGAAAGCCCAGGCCGGCATTGACACCCCGCGGCTTGCGCCAGGCCAGGCTGCTTCCACTTCCCGTCAGGAGCAAACTCGCGATCGCACGCCACCCCGCGACATCTGCCGCCCGTGGGCGCAGCGCGCCCTCGATCTGCTGAATTTCATGCACGCCATGCTCCGGCTTATCCCTTAGGTGGGCAGCGGCATGACGGGCCAACGCAACCGCTTCCGCGATCGTCTCCTGTGAAAGAGCTGTAAACAACGCCCGCAGTTTGCGCTCCGCGAATGCGGCAAACGTCTGCTCGATGAGCTCGCGCTGGAACAGTGCGGAGTCTGCATCCCGCAGCGAGCGCTGCCACTGGTGGCGCCGCGCCAGCATGTCCATCAGCGAACCCACCAGCAGAGGCACGCGGTTATCGAAGTGCAGCAGGGTAACCTGCAGCGCGTGGCGCGCAGTTTCCTGATCCCCTTCGAGCCAGTCGAGAGTCCTTAAGGCTGCCTCACGGTACAGGGGCCGTGCATCCTCTTCCAGGTTTGTCCCCCGCGAAATGCCGGAAAGTACGGGTGCCTGGCCGGCAATCCGATGGCAAAGACTGTCGATTGTCTGGATGCGCATGCGGGATGGCACATCCAACAAATTCCAGTGACACGCGGCATCCCGCGCCAGCACTTCCCGGGCGGCCTGCAGCAGACGTGCCTGATAGGCCGAGGGACGCGGTGGAGGCGACGCCACGGCGAGGAGTGCCTGCATCACCCTTTCGCGCATCTCTGCGGCAGCCTTGCGCGTAAACGTAATGGCGACGGCTTCCTCCGGCGCATCCACGATCGCGAGCAGCGACAGATAGCGCAAGACCAGCAAACTGGTTTTTCCGGATCCGGCCGGGGCCTGGACGATGAATGAACCGCGCACATCCACCGCGCGCTCACGCACCGCTGCATCGGCGACCTGCGCGTCACTCATGCGTCCGCCTCCGTGACCGACGAGCGCTCCACCGGATTCTCCTGAATGCGACAGAGAGCGGTCAGTGCACAGTGCGCACAATTGCGCTGTCGCGAGACCGGCAGAACCGGCGCGACGCCGCCCAGATACTCCACCGCGATTGTTTCGAGAGCCTGCTGCCAGTGATCCAGCAGCGCCCGCCAGGAGGGAAAGTGCCGGAAGGCACTGTAACGGCCGTCCCAGGCCACGACCGCTGGCAACTGCCCAGCCTTGGCGCTGACGCCGTCATAGCCGATCTCACCTCGCTTCAGCCGCATGAAGGCGATCGCCTCGGGTGGTTTTTCCAGTGCCAGGGTGTACAGCGGCAACTGCGGCGCCTCCAGCCGTTCCCCATTCCAGCGGGACTTGCTGACCGCGCCGGTCTTGTAATCGATCACCGCCAACCCGCCATCAGAGAGCTGATCGACGCGGTCCAGCTTGATCTGACAGCCCAGTCCGCCGACTGTGACCTCCCGCATCGACTCCACAGCACGCACGGAGAAAGCACCACGCTCCCGCTCAACGGCCAGATGCGCCAGGACCAGTTCCCGCAGGCGGGCGGATTCCAGCGCACGAAATCCGGGCGCGAAAGGCGCACCGCGCTTTTCCTCAATCACCTCCAGCGCCCGTTCGACGCAGGCCTGAACGCGGGCGAGCAGCGCGTCCTCCTGCAGCGCCAGGAGGGTTGCGGAATCGCCGGTCTCCTCCCAGAACACCTCCAGTGCTTCATGCGCCACAATGCCACGCGTTCGTGCATCCAGCCCGGGCTCCGTTGCGCCGAGTTCCGCGGCGCGCAGACGCGTTTCCGCAAATGCGCGGAACGGGCAACAGGCCTGCTTCTCGAGAATGCCAGACCCGCCGCGGTAGTGGCCCGGGGGGAGGGCCGGCGCCTGATCATCCACAAACGACTCCAGGCGCGGCGCACTCTGCTGCTGCAGGGTGCGCCAGCCCTCAGAAGAGGCAGTCTGTGGCATTTGTTCTGCAACCGGGCAGGATCGCAGCAACGGCGAGGCGCCCAGTGGCTGGTCCCCACTGCGTTCGGGAAAACTGACAAGCACCGCCGGCGCGATCTGCAGGAGACCCCTGGTCAACGCCTGGGCTTCCGCACTGTCTGCAACCGGATCAGCGCCCGGCAACCCGTGTTCGCGTTGCAGGCGATACGGAATGTAGGCATTCGGCCGCACCACCGGTGGCCAGACGCCATCGTGCATGTTCAGCAGCCAGACCCCGTCAAACTGCTGACCGATGGCTTCCGCGGGGGTGAGGAGTTGTATCGGAGCCTGCGCCCGGTCTCCGCAGCCCGTGGTTCCGGCCAAAACCCGCTGCAACTCCCGCAAGGCTGCCTGCAGTGGGACGGGAGCGGACACCCGATCCAGACCGGCCAGTTGGTCCAGCGCTTCGGACCAGCGCTGCACGGCCACGGCCTCCCGTGTCGTCAGGGACACACCACGCAACCAACCGGCCGTGCGCAGCGCGCGGCTGAACTCGCGCGCCCAGTCCGCCCAACGTTGCGCGCGACAGCGGGCGAGTCCGGCACGTGCCTTCAGCACCGCGCGAAACACCGGGTGCGGACGCGCTGCAGCCGCCTGCTCCAGCCCACAGGGCGTGATGCCCTTCTCACGTAACATTCGGTCTGTTTCCACGGCGTGTGACGTATCCGCGTTGCCCGCCTGGATAAAGGGAGACAGCAGGAGCCGCATGAGCGTCGCGTTGTCCTCACCGGAATCCGGCGTGACCAGAATCTGCAACGCAGTCCGGATTACGGGCTCCTGATCCAGGGACGGCTGCGCACTGCCCGGCCAGCCCAGCGGTGCCGGGGCACCGGGGGCCTCCGCCTGCGGGCGAAGCTGCTCATCCAGCACCTGGCACACCTCCGCGCGCACGGCTGCGAGATCCGGAACCACAATGGCAAGCGACTTCGTCGGGTCAGCCGCGAGCTGCTCTCGGGCCCAGCCGGCCATGTGCTGCAATTCCACGCTGAAATCCGGCATGCGCAGGACTTGGACGTCAGGCGAATTGCGTTCTTCCCATACCTGCTGGACTTCCTCACAACAACGCGCGAGCACCTCGACGAGCCGCTGCTGCGCCGGTGTCCAGCGGTGGAAGCTGAGCAGCCAGATGCGTTGCTCCTGTAATTCTGCGGTAGCGGAATGCGCCTTCAATTGCCCCGCCAGGAGCTTGAACAACGTCGTCTTGCCACTGCCGTTGGGGCCCACAAGGGCGATCTTGTCGCCTGGGTGGACGACGAAGCTGGCGCCCTCCAGGATGTGGGCAGGGCCATACGACTTGCTGATGCCCTCGGCACGGACCAGGGGGCGCACGGGTCGGCCACGCCGCCATCATGTAAATCCGTCGCCGGCAACAGGCCGTCGTCGGGGCTAAGAGCGGCC
>JBFKXW010000330.1:0-3544 GCA_041637915.1 Pseudomonadales bacterium
AATCGCTGCAAGCCGAACTTGCCGCGCTGCAAAGTTCGAAGAAGTCGTACGGCAAGATCCAAGCCCTGTTCGACGTCGCGCATCCGCCCCTGTCGAGGGTGCTGCGCCGGGGCGACTGTTTCCGGCCGCGTTTTTGGCGCATTCTCCATGAATTGAAGGAACCCGCCTCGGACAAGCGGCAGGGGCATTCCCACGTGGTCGGGCGCGTCTATCGAGGTGCCATCATCGCGCCACCCGGCGGGATGGGGGAACTCTCCCGAACCCGGGTGCCCGGAGAACCACTGGTGATCGCAGAGGAAGGCGGGTGGCGCCCCTACCTGCCGTTGCCGGACCAGTGTCTCTCTGCCATTGACCTGGGCCGTCGCCTGCACCTTTACACGGCAGAGGGTGTCACCGAGATCGTGCCGCCGCGTGGCTACCTGGGTCAGGTGATGGCCCACCTGCGTCTTTCGAGGGAGTTCGAATCGGTTGCGGACACGCGCAACTGGCAGCCGGGCGCAGGTGGGCAGCCGGACGATTATGCGCAGGCCCTGCGGAGCCTCGGTGTAGAGATCAGCCTGCGCGGCTACAGCGACTATTCACCGCGGCTGGATCCGGGGGTGACGCGGTTTTTCGCCGCTTCACCACTGGCCCTGATGGAAGACCTGGTCCGTCGGTTGGAGGCGTACGCGTTTTCTTTTTACCAGAACACGCTGGTTCACCTGCTGGTCTTCGTGCTGGGGATCGGTACGGTGTTCTTCGGACGACACCTGTGGCTCGCCTACATGCTGCGGAAGGCACGGGGCAAGATCGGCATGGTCGTGGGTGGCTGGGGTACGCGGGGGAAATCCGGTACCGAGCGCCTCAAGGCCGCGATGTTCAATGCGCTCGGGCTCGGCATGGTCTCCAAAACAACAGGCTGCGAGGCGATGTTCGTCATGGCCCGGCCGTTTCGTCCCCTGCGCGAGATGTTCCTGTTCCGGCCCTATGACAAAGCCACCATCTGGGAACAGCACAAGCTGACCCAGCTTTCCACGCGGCTGCAGTGCGAAGTTTTTCTGTGGGAGTGCATGGGTCTGACGCCTTCCTACGTCAAGATTCTGCAGCGCCAGTGGATGCAGGATGATCTCTCGACGATTACCAATACCTATCCGGATCACGAGGATCTGCAGGGTCCTGCCGGGTATGACATTCCCAGGGTCATGGTCAATTTCATCCCCGCCGGGGGACATCTCATCACCAGCGAGGAGGAAATGCGTCCGATTCTCTCCAGCGCCGCCGAGGCATTGCACACCGGATTCACCTCGGTTGGCTGGCTGGAGTCCGGCATGCTGGCACCGGACGTACTGGAGCGGTTTCCCTATGCCGAGCACCCCACCAATATCGCGCTGGTGCTCGCGTTGGCCAGTGAACTGGGGATTCCGCGTGACTTCGCACTGAAGGAAATGGCCGACCGGGTCGTCCCTGATCTGGGCGTCCTGAAGTGTTATCCGGTCGCGCGCCTGCGCTCACGTCACCTCGAGTTCATCAACGGGATGTCAGCCAATGAACGGTTTGGCTGCCTGGGCAACTGGAAGCGCATGGGCTTTGCCGATCACGATGCTTCCGCGGATGCTGCAACGTGGCTCATGACGGTGGTGAACAACCGTGCCGATCGTGAGCCACGCTCCAAGGTGTTCGCCCGGATTCTGGCGCGGGACGTGCAGGCGGATGCCCATCTGCTCATTGGCTCCAACCTGGAAGGACTGCAGAGTTTTCTGCGTGAGGAGTGGCAGGAGCGGCTGGCATCCAGCAGTTTGTGGCAGGATGAGGCAGGTGCGGAGAGCGATGCTGCGATGGATGCGTTACGCACACTGGCGGCACAGGCCAGAAAGTTCCGCATGCCGGTCGCCGAGTCAGATGTGCAGGCGCGTGCCGCCGCAATGTGCCGGGGGCTCGGGCTGGACGTGCCGGCAGATTTTGGCGAAGTGCAGAAGCAGTTGCTGTCGGTGCAGGATGATGAAGAAGTCGCCCGATCGATCCGCGCGCACATGGAGCGGATGCGAAACTGGCTGACTGCTTATGAAGCGCTCGCACAGGCGCTTCAATCCGCGGGTCAGACCGTGGCCGAATCTGCCCGCCGCGATCTGGATGCACAGTATCATGCGTATCTTTCGGATGGATTCTTTGGGCGAATTCATGTGGTCGAAAACTACTATGCATCAGGCAATGCCGTGATTGATGCCGTTTGCAACCAGATTCCGCCCGGTCTGAATGCGCGGGTCATGGGGATCCAGAACATCAAGGGAACCGGGCTCGATTTCGTCTACCGTTTCCAGGCCTGGGAGCGCTGTCATGCGTTGTGTGAACAACTGCTGAAGGGCCGCGCCACCGAGGTGAGTGAAGCATTGCGTGGTCTGGTCGGGTTCGCCGAATTTGCACCTGTCAGCGAGATACACGTGCGGGAAACGCTGGAGGTCTTTCGGGAGAGTGCGGGTGCCCAGTCAGAAACCGCGCAGGCACAGATCGGGTTGGTTGAAGAAAATTTGCGCCGCCAGGTGGCGGCCATCCAGAAAGAACTTTCCGCTGTTGGTGACGGTGGCGAGCAGATGACCCGTGGCAAGCGTTTGCTGAAGTGGTGCATCGAAAGTCTCGAGCATTTCCTGGATTCTGGTGATGCCGTGCGGCGCCGGAAGCACGCGGACCTTGTGTATCAGGAGCTTTCCGCACAACGCATCAGCCTGGATCGGGCCGTGCAGGAACTACAGGCATTGAACAAGCGGCAGAAGGGCGGCTGGCTGTCTGCGAAGTTTCAGGGACTGGCCTGAGCATGGCCAACCTGATTACAGGCGCGTTCCGTGACCGCTTTGCGCTGATTGGCGGACGGGCACCGCTTCAGACGTTCCTGCTGACCCTGCTCGTCGCATTGCTCGCTGTCTTCGATACGTTCCGGTATGCCTCCGTGGGCATAGAGGATCGGCTGGTTCGTTTACTCACGGTGAAAGCAAACTGGCAGCCGCAGGTGATGCTGGTGGATGATCTGCCCGCTGACTCCGCCGGACAACATCGGGTTTTGCAGGCAATGGTATCGGCTGGACCTGCCCTGATCGTGTGGATGGATGATCGTGGCCCGGTGTTGCCCGAGTCCGCATTCGCGGTGCCTTTTCTGATTGCTGGAGAGGCGGCGACCGGTGAGGCCCCGTCGCCGACCGGGCGCCGGGCGCTCCTGCATGTGGGCAGTTCCGAGTATGGCATCCACCGTTATCAGGAACTGGTTGCGCCACCGGGCAACGAACTGGGCACCATGGAGGCGACCGCACTCGCCATGCTGGGGCGCCCTGTAGGGGAGGCTGTGCAGAAACAAACCCTCCTCGCTGTTTTGCCAGTCCGTGGACGTACCTAGGGGCATGTTCCTGCCAATCATGCACAACGAGCCTATGGATTGGACACTCGTCCAGCCAACCAGTTGCCACCAGGGTTGACATCAGCTCGTTTTCGTCATCATGCCAGTCAATGATGGCTGCAATGTCTTCGTTGCTTAGTCGTCCCAGATCGCCTCTAGGAGCGTCTCTGGCGGTTGTTTGCC
>JBFKXW010000331.1:0-3520 GCA_041637915.1 Pseudomonadales bacterium
GGGCATTGTACCCGTTTCGCGCATGACGGCGTCCGGAGGGCCTCGGATGGACTACGCTTGTAAACGGATTGATGGGGGCTGGGACCAGCAAATACAAGGCCGGTTCCGTCCGGCGCAGCGAACAGGAGAAGCTTCCTTATGCCCGAAATCAGTGACGAGTCCAGGAAACGGCTCATCAATCAGGTCAAACGACGGATTTCAGCGAAGGCACCGAAGACACACCGAGCCACACTGGCCACTTTTGCAGAGCAGTACCTGGGGAATGTGCCGCCGGAGGATCTTGCGGGCGTACCGGTCGACCACCTGTTTGCCGCCGTCCTGCGCAGCTGGAAACTCCTGAGGCATCATGCGCCCGACTCTCTGAATGTAGATGTCTTCAACCCGGACAAGGAAAAGAACGGCTGGGACGCGGCCTATACCGTCGTCGAGGTCTTGAGCCGGGATATACCGTTCCTGGTCGAGTCAGTGCGCATGGAGCTGAACCGGCGTGAGGTGACCATGCATCGGCTGCAGGAAGTCGTGCTCAAGGTGGAGCGGGACAAGCGCCATCGCATGACCGGGCTGCACGAAGCCGATGCAGTGGGCTTCCACCATCAGCGGGAAGTCCTGCTGCATATTGTGATCAACCGGCACGCGACGCAGGAGCAACTGGACAGTCTGCGCGAGGATATCAGGGCGGTGATCCGGGATGTCTGCCTCGTCAACGCCGATTTCGGCGCGATGCGCCGGAAGTGCGATGAAATCCTGAGTGATCTGCACACTTCGCCGCCGCCGCTGCCACCGGATCATGTCCGCGAGGTTGCGGAATTCCTCACCTGGCTTGCAGATGGCCAGTTCATCTTCCTCGGATTTGATGAACTGCGGCTGTCCGGCCGGGCTGGAAGCAAGGTGATGGAGCCGGTGCATGAGTCCGCCCTGGGAATCCGCCGGGAACGGATCAAAGCACGCAAGAAACTGTCGCTGAGCAAGCTGGCACCGGACGTGCAGGCCTTCCTGCAGGCGCCGAAGCTGATCTCCGTATCGAAGTCCTCCACCCGCTCACGGGTGCACCGTCCGGCGTACCCGGACTATGTGTCAATTCGCTCCTTCAATCGCAAGGGCGAGGTGGTTTCCGAACACCGGTTCCTTGGACTGTTTACCGTGCGCTTTTATAACGAGGCGCTGCATTCGATTCCGCTGGTGCGCCGCAAGGTCGGCGAAATGATGACCCGTGCAGGTTTTGACCCGGCCTCGCATGCGGGCAAGGCATTCGCCAACATCCTGCACAACTATCCACGCGAGGAATTGCTGGAAGCGAGCGCAGCAGAGCTGTATGACACCGTGACCGGTATCTACCGGATGCAGGAGCGGCGCATGGTGCGGCTGTTCATGCACAGGGACGCCTACAACAAGTTTGTAACCGCGTTGGTGTATTGCCCGAGAGACCTCTTCACGACGGAATTGCGGTTGAAGTTTCAGCACATTCTCTGTGAATCAGTCGGTGCCATTGATGCTGACTTCACCACACACATGTCGGAATCACCCCTGGTGCGGGTGCACTTTGTTTTGCGCGTTGATCCGCTCATTGCGCATGAATATGACTCGGATGCGGTGGAGCAGAAAATCCGCGAAGCGGCCCGGTCGTGGACGGAGGACCTGCACGCGGCGGTAATGGCTCGCTTCGGTGAGGAGGATGGACATGCCATCTACGGCGAGTACAAGGATGCCTTCCCGGAAGGCTACAAGGAGGATTTTTCTCCTGAAGCGGCGGCCCATGACATTGCGACGATACTCGGCATGGACCAGCAGGGTAATCTCGGTACCCAGTTCTACCGCGCCAGCGGCGAGGATGGCAGCCTGCTGCGATTCAAGCTGATTCAGGAGAACCAGCCGCTGCCGTTGTCCGATGTGCTGCCGATTCTGGAGAATCTCGGCATGTGCGTGCTGGCGGAGAACCCGCATGACCTGCACCGACGCGATGGCACCGTGGTCTGGGTGCGTGATTTCAGGCTGCAGTTCCGACTTTCTGATGAACTGGATCTTGCTTCCGTCGAGGAGATCTTCGTTGAGGCGTTTGCTCAGGTCTGGCACGGCAATGCCGAGAATGATGCCTTCAACAAGCTGGTTCTCGGGGGTGGGTTCAACTGGCGTGAAGTCGCCATGTTCCGCGCCTATTCCGCGTACAACAAACAGATTCGCTTCACGCTCAGTCAGGCTTACACCGCCGAGACGCTGGGACGCCACAACGGCGTTGCGCGGCAGTTGCTGGCCTATTTCAAGGTGCTTTTCGACCCCACGCTGAAGCGTTCCCAGGAACTGCGCAATGCAGAGGCCAAAAAACTGTCTGACGAAATTCTCCTCGCACTCGATGCGGTCAGCAGCCTCGACGAGGACCGGATTCTGCGGCGTTACCTGGAGTTGATGAATGCCACACTGCGCACCAACTTCTATCAGCCCGCAGCGGATGGCCGGCCCAAGGACTACATCGCCCTGAAGATCAATCCGCGGGCGATTTCCGAGATCCCGCGTCCGCGGCCCATGTTCGAGATTTTTGTCAGTTCCCCTCGCATCGAAGGTGTTCACCTGCGGGGGGGTAAGGTCGCGCGGGGCGGTTTGCGCTGGTCGGACCGACTGGAGGACTTTCGCACCGAGGTACTGGGGCTCGTCAAGGCGCAGCAGGTCAAGAATGCCGTGATCGTACCGGTCGGCGCCAAGGGTGGCTTCGTGGTGAAGCGCCCTCCGGCGACGGGCGGACGCGAGGCATTCCTGGAAGAGGGCGTGCGTTGCTACAAAACATTCATTCGCGCGTTGCTGGACATCACCGACAATTTCGTAGGCGGTAAAGTCGTGCCACCTCAGAACGTGGTGCGACGCGACGAGGATGATTACTACCTGGTGGTGGCGGCAGACAAGGGAACCGCGACGTTCTCCGATATTGCCAACGGGATTTCCGCAGAGTATGGCCACTGGCTGGGTGACGCCTTCGCTTCCGGGGGCAGTGTTGGCTATGACCACAAAGGCATGGGGATTACTGCGCGGGGTGCCTGGGTTTCGGTACAGCGACACTTCCGCGAGTTGGGCATCAACACCCAGGAGGATGAGTTCACTGTGGTGGGTGTCGGTGACATGTCCGGGGATGTGTTCGGCAATGGCATGCTGTTGTCCAGGACAATCCGGCTTGTGGCGGCCTTCAACCACCTGCATATTTTTGTGGATCCGGATCCGGATGCTGCCCTCAGCTTCAAGGAGCGGCAGCGGCTGTTCAGGTTGTCGCGCTCAAGCTGGACCGATTACAACAGCAAACTGATCTCGCGTGGAGGCGGCATTTTCGAACGATCCGCGAAATCAATCGCGATCAGCGCGCAGATGAAGACCCGTTTCGGGATCGAGTCAGACAAGCTCACGCCGAATGAATTATTGCGTGCAATTCTGAAGTCGAAGGTTGATCTGTTCTGGAATGGCGGCATCGGGACCTACGTGCGCGGTAGCGGCGAGACCGATCTGGATGTGGGTGACAAAGCCAACGACGCGATCCGGATCA
>JBFKXW010000332.1:0-3515 GCA_041637915.1 Pseudomonadales bacterium
CTGCCACAGGGTGTTGCGGCCTTGCATGCGGCGGTAGCGCACCAAGGTATCCATGATGGAATCCTGAAACGCATGACCCATGTGCAGACTGCCGGTGACATTCGGCGGCGGGATCATGATGCAGTAGGGCTCGCCCTCGCCGGATGGTGCAAACCAGCCGGACTCTTCCCAGGTCTTGTACCAGTGCTGCTCCCGCTCGGCGGGTTGCCAGGTTTTTTCCATGACGTTTTCAGTCTTCCTGCGCGACGAGTTGTTCCCGCAGGCGGCGACGCAGCTCGTGTTCGATGATGGGCAGATACTCTTCGACCAGCCGGTCGACCAGTTCCTCCGGATTGTTCAGCGCTGGCAACGGCCGTTTCGCATCGGCGATTTCGGCAACGCGTGTCAGCGTGGGAATGTCTGCCGAGGCGAGTGGCGCATCCGCGTCACGCATAAACCTGCGGAGAAAGGCGAGCGGGTCGTTCATTTCCTGGTGTCCCCCGGCAGTCACATGGGGTGGGTGTCGATGTGATAACCGCGGTCGCGGTAGAACCGGTAATGGTCCCGCAACTGGGTTTTGATCTCTTCCCGCTCATCCACGATCTCTGCGACACGGGTAAACTGGCTGAAAAAGTCCGGAATGTCGCCGGCCAGATTGATGAGGATGTCACGGTGCGCAGGGGGCTCGCGGTAGCCGACCTGAATCGGCGGGGGTGGTTCCGGCCCGTCCCCCACGAGATGGTGTGGCAAAAAACTGTGATCACGCTCATGCCAGAGGCGTTCGTCCAGTTCATGCGCCATGGCGTCATCGTCTGCGTGCAGGTAAACCTTTTGCGAGCGTCGGCGGTAAATCTGCTCCACCAGGCGGCAGGCAAACCGCAGGCGTTGCTCTGCACCGCTTGCTGACAACAGGTAAAAGTCGACCTTGGTCATGCCGCGGCTTTCCCGGCGCAGCCAATCAGGTATTCCGTCAGCAGGCTCACCGGACGACCGGTGGCGCCTTTGGCTGCACCTGACTGCCAGGCGACACCGGCGATATCCAGATGCGCCCAGGGGTACGCCTTGGTGAACCGGGACAGGAAGCAGGCAGCGGTGATGGCGCCGCCATGGGGGCCGCCAATGTTCGCCATGTCGGCAAAATTGCTGTCCAGCAGGCTCTGGTACTCCTCCTCCAGCGGCAGGCGCCAGGTCGGGTCCAGCGCAGATTCGCCGGCCCTGATCAGGCTCTCGGCGAGTTGCTCGTCTTCCGTGAACAGCCCGCTGTTGATCTTGCCCAATGCCACGACGCAGGCACCAGTCAGGGTCGCAATATCGATGACGTGTGCGGGCTTGAAACGCTCCACATAGGTCAGCGCGTCGCACAGTACCAGGCGGCCTTCCGCGTCCGTGTTCAGAATTTCCACGGTCTGACCGGACAGCGTCTTGACGATGTCGCCCGGTCGCGTGGCGGTTCCGGACGGCATGTTCTCTGCCGCGGCGATCACCCCCGTCACGTTCAGGGGGAGGTTCATCTCCGCACAGGCGGTCAACGTCCCCATGACCGACGCGGCGCCACACATGTCATATTTCATTTCATCCATCGCGGCGCCCGGTTTCAGGGAGATGCCGCCGGTATCGAAGGTGATGCCCTTGCCGACCAGGACTTCCGGTGCCTGGCCACGCTTCCCGCCACTGTATTCGATGATGATCAATTGGGCGTCATTGGCGCTGCCGTTGCTCACCGAAAGCAGGCAGTGCATGCCGAGGCGGTTCATTTCCCGCTCACCGAGCACCTTGACCTGAATCTGGTCATGGCGAGACGCGAGTGCCCGGGCCTGGCTGGCGAGATAGCGTGGGTTGCAAACGTTGGGAGGCAGGTCACCCAGTCGCTTGGCCGTGGAAACCCCGGTTGCGAGGGCCTGGCCGACCTGCATGGCCGATTGGATGGCAGTGCGGTTGCCGCGAGCGGGCAGAACCAGATTCACGCGCTTCAGTGAGGGCGCCTTGCCCTTCTTGCTCTTGTACTCGGTGAAACGGTAATCCAGCTTTTCTGCTTCCAGCGCGATACAGCGCGCCATCCAGTCCCGGCTGCTGCCTTTCACGGAGGCTTCCAGCAGGGTCAGCAGGGCATCCTTGGCGCCGGTGCGGGTGGTGGCCTCCAGCGCAGCGCGGACCGCCTGTGCATAGATCTTGCGGGTCAGTTTGTCTGCGGCACCCATCCGGACCAGCAGCACGCGCGCGGCAGCCAGCCCGGCCACCGGCTGAAGCAGCAGGGTGGCTCCGGCCTTTTCCGGGAGGTCGCCGCGCTTCAGGGCCGCAGACAGGGCGCCATCGGCGGCCTTGTCCGCGTTCTTTCCTGCGGGCAGGAATTTTCTGCCCTCCAGAACGCCCAGGACCAGACATTGGGTGGCCGATTTGGCACTATCCACCGCTTTCAGATTCAGTTCCATGGTTTACTTTGCTCCGCCAGACAGACAGATTCGGAATTCTTGCCGATAATAAAACGCGCGGCCTTGTTCGAAGGTTTCGTAGTCTAAGGGATAGTCGGGTGAGTTGCATCGACCCAATCAGGCCGGGAGCCGGCACTTGATCATATTTCGTTACCTTTCGCGCGAAGTGCTGACCACGCTCCTGGCCGTGCTCATCGTGCTGCTCATGATCACCATGAGCGGTCGTTTCGTGAAGTATCTCGCCGATGCCGCTGCCGGCGAGTTGTCGGCGGATGTGCTGTTCCTCCTGATGGGCTACCGGCTGCCGAATTTTCTCGAACTCATCCTCCCGCTGGCGCTCTTTCTGGGCATCCTGCTGGCCTACGGGCGCATGTACATGGACAGCGAGATGACCGTGCTGACTGCCTGCGGCTACAGCAATACTCAACTGCTGGCTGTCACGCTGGGTATGTCGCTGATCGTGACCGCACTGGTGGCCTGGACTGGCGTCTGGCTGAGTCCCTGGGGGGCGCAGAAGGTCGAGGAAGTGCTGATGGAGCAGAAGTCGCTCACCGAGTTCGACATGCTGGCGCCGGGACGTTTCCAGAGCATGAGCAGCGGGACACGGGTGACCTACACGGAGGAGTTGTCCCGGGACCGGAAGCGGCTCAGCCATGTATTCATCTCCGAACGCCGGGCAGGCGCGGAGGGCCGGATTCATCACATTGTCCTGATCGCCAAGGCGGGTACCCAGTTTATCGATGAGGCATCCGGCAGCCGGTTCCTGTTGCTGGAGAACGGTCGTCGCTACGAGGGCACGCCCGGGCATCTGGATTTTCGGGTGACCCGCTTCGAGGAGTACGGCGTGAAGATCGCCGAGCCCGTCGTCAGTGAGCGTCGCCGCAAACTGGAGGCAGTGCCTTCCAGCGAACTCTGGGGTTCACAGAAGCGGCATGAGATCGCAGAACTGCAATGGCGGCTGTCTCTGCCACTGCTGGTTCCGATTGTGGTGATGATGGCGGTGCCGCTCAGCAAAGTGAATCCGCGTCAGGGGCGCTTCTTCAAGCTGGTGCCGGCGATCATGCTGTACATCGTCTACGTGGGCCTGCTCATCTGGGCGCGGGACAG
>JBFKXW010000333.1:0-3467 GCA_041637915.1 Pseudomonadales bacterium
ACCAGGACATCCCGATACAGCACCGGCAGCACCCGGGCCACGCCGTCCAGGCTCCGCACGTCGGCAATCTGCTGTTCAGAGATCGTCGAACGGTTCATATGCAGATTCCGTACACCCTCCTGTAGCACCCACACGTCACCCGGGGCGCGTTCGATAAACTGCACAATCTGGTCGGCCTCACCACGGAATACCGCGTCGAGGTAGAGTGACAGCAACATGGCCAGGGCGATACCAACCGCGCTGGCCACGACGGACACACGCTCGTGCCACAACGAATGCAACACCCAGCCAATCATGCCGCTCACCGTTGGAACACCATGGCCGGATCAATCCGGGAAACGGACCGGAGAGCCAGCAACCCGCCCAGAACTGCGGCGCCCAGAACGATGAGAAAGCCACGCAGCAGAACCAGTGGTTCCAGCACCCTTGGCTGGTACATCGGATGCCAGGCTTCCACCAACTGCTCCATGCCAAGCGCCATGATCACAGCAGGGGGAGCGGCCAGCACGGACAGTGCAATCCCGCCGACCACGAAGAGCCTGGCAAGATCCCGCGGCCTGGCTCCGATCGCGCGCATGACACCGATCTCACGGCGGCGCGCCTGCACATCGGCAAAACGAAGCACGCTCATGGCCAGAAAGCCGATGAGCGCTGCAATGCCGTTGAGCAGGTACATCACCGGTCCCAACAGTCGATCGCCAAACGCTGCATCCGCCTCGCCCAGTTCACCCGGCGTATTCCAGCGCATGTCTGGCTCGATACTTTGCAAAGCCATTCGGATGGACTCCCGGTCCGCGCCGGGTTCCAAATGCACCCAAAGCCCGGACAGAAAATCGCCGCTGCTGTCTCCCACCGGCAGATCAGCTTGAAAGTACATATCCAACAGGCCGTCGAATGAAACCACGATGTATGGCGCGAACGGCGATGCCGTATTTCCGGTGAAGCCTGAAACCCGGAATTGATAACCATAAAGCCCCACAGAATCACCAACCTGCACACCATGCAGATGCGCGATGGCTGTATCGATGAGCATGTCATCCGTACCGCCAATCGGATTTCCCTTCTCGACGCGCGGCCATTGGGACAGTTGATCTGCTGCGAACAGTGTCACCGGCGTGATACGCCCATTCCAGTGAACCACGGTCGGAAACTTGGCGAAGGGCTCTGCGGACACAATGCCGGGAACGGATTCCACTCGCTCCCGCGACAACTGGGCGACGCTGCTCGGGCTCAGCGCAAATAACGCCGAGCCAGCCTCCAGGCCGACCAGATCCGCAGGTAAATCCGCCGGGCCGTCGTGCAGATCGCCGAGCAATCCGACATGAATGCCCTGGAACAACAGGATCAGCGCACTGACCGCAGCGAAGACCAACACTGACAACGTGGTACGAAAGGGTTCCGACCGCCAGGTCGCCAGTAACCAGTACATCATCGCCGTATAACCTCTGCAAACACTTTAGACGCCGTACCCGGGCACAGCGTCAAGTCCATGCATTTTTTTGTACTGCGTGGCTTCTGCAATCCCGCTTGCGGGGAGACCGCGCTGATTCCAAAGCAGAAAGACAGCGGACAATACCAGCAACGTCAGAATGAGGGCAGAAACCAAGCCGCCGATCATCGGTGTGGCACGTGCTGTATGCGCTCGGAGGGCGCAGTTTGTGTCGAGCCTTATGGTTTCTTATCAAACCCGCCCTGCGCCGATCCGTAAAAAACCAGGCACAAGGTTTTATCTGGCGCTGCTCGCGGTACTCCGTGCTTACGGTCAAACCGCCAATAAACCGATTTTTGCTGAACATGTGACCGGGCGAACGCCCCATGTTCATCTTGCGCGAAATGGTTATAGGATTTTGAATCCCCTCTTTCGCCTGTGCGCAACTATGCGCCCGACCACCCATAAACATGCGTCCGATGTGGCACATCGGTGGCCCAACCGGGAGGGCCGGGAAACCAATTGCGAAGCCTCCCCAGGGGGGCGGCATAAATCACTGATCAGGGGGGGAGTTGGTAGGCGCGATTGGATTCGAACCAACGACCCCTACCATGTCAAGGTAGTGCTCTAACCAACTGAGCTACGCGCCTGCCGAAGGAGGCGAACTTTACACGCTGGGCGCTGCCGCTTCAAGCTCAACCGGCCGATTGTGTGGCTTCCAGCCTCGGCAGGCCGCGCACGGTTCGGGAAAACTCCTGCACCTCCGGATCGCGGCGATGCCGACGGTGCGGATCCCCCGGGCTGGCGTAGTTCAATTCCACATAAAGGTCCGTGATCTGCTGGATTTGCGCTGCCGCCGAAGGAAAAGCCTGACCGGCCCGGCGCGCCAGATCCTGCGGCCCCTCGCCGGGCCGGCGCTCCAGCCCGTGGCGGGCCAGGTCGGCGCAGAATTTCAGGTAAAGCCGTGTGACCGGGTCGACCGGCCGCAGGCTGCGCTGCCGGAACACCAGGAGTGCCGTAGCCAGATAGACCGCCCCGACCGCCACCAGCAACAACACCACCATACGCTTCCAGTCGATATTCCCGAACCAGTTGGTCAGCGTGCGCATCTGTGTGCGGGCGTCGTAACCCAGCACGAACTTCGCCCAGTAGTAATCCAGCATGTCCGACTGCATGCGCAACCACTGCAGCAGTGCCACATCGCGGTAGCGCAGTGGGTCCAGCGCCCCGATCTCACCGCTGGCGGCGGCACGTCGGAAGTTCATGCCCTGTTCAATACGGTCCGGCGCCACCGCGCCGGTCGGATCGTAGCGGACCCAGCCGTGATCCTCGTACCAGACCTCCGCCCAGGCATGTGCATCAAACTGGCGGACCATGTAATACCCGCCCGCCTCATTCCACTCTCCGCCCTGGTAGCCAGCCACCACACGGGCCGGTATGCCGGCCGCACGCGCCAGGAACACGAATGCGCTGGCATAGTGCTCGCAAAAACCGCGACGGGTCTCGAACAGGAATTCGTCCACGCTGTCGCGGCCCAGCAGCGGCGGCTTCAGCGTGTAGGTGAAGGGCTCTCGGGAGAAATGCGCAAGCACGGCATCGACAAAGCCTTCCGCATTGCCCATTCGGTCACGCAGGCGCTCCGCAAACGCCCGTGCCTGAAGATTCCCGCTGGTCGGCAGCAGCGTCAGTGCGCTTCGTTCGTCCTCACTGAGCCCCCGCTCCCGCCGATACAGGCCCCAGGAACGGACTTCATACTGGAACTGCTCCCGAATCATGTCGGTACGCAGGAGGCGCGCATCCGGCCGGGTGATCACGCCACCGGTTGACGACTCCGGCCAGCCGATCGAAAACAGCCAGGGCTGGTGGGTCGGCTCGATGATGATGCTGTACTGATACTCGTTGTCCAGATATTCCGGGCGGCGGGGCTCCTCTGCGAAAGGTCCTTTCTTGATCTGCTCCATATCCGCCTGTTCGCTGCGGAACGGTCGTTTCCAGGTGCGGCCGTCAAAAAAATCAAAGGTCAACCCACGCCAGTACA
>JBFKXW010000334.1:0-3451 GCA_041637915.1 Pseudomonadales bacterium
CCTGCGACCTGCTCAGGCAGGGGGCGAGAGCCGGATCGCCAGTTCCGTGACGATCTACAACGAATTGCTGCAGCGCTATCCGGAACGGGTGGAGCGCCTGTATGCCCCCCTGGCACTCGATACCCATGCAGAGGGCGGGTTGCGCTGGTTTCCGATCGCGCCGTGTCGCTTCGACGGTACGATGTTGCGCACCTTCTGGCACGGTGGTTACTTTCGCTCCGCGCAGCGCTATGCCGATGCACCGCGACTGGGCGAGGCGGAACAACGTCTGATTGATGCCTATGACGGCATCGCGGACGAGCCCGGTATCGCGTTGGACATGCGTTTTGAACCCGGCGACATTCAGCTCCTCAGCAACCACACCGTGGTGCATGCTCGCAGACGGTACACGGACCACCCGGACCCGGCGCTGCGGCGGCATTTGTTGCGGCTCTGGCTGACCGTGCCGGATCGGCAGCATGGGTCGAATCGGCTGCTTCGGTTGCGGGATGCCTCGCAGATTGCCGCGCGCCTGCTTCGGGAGCGGGTGGCTCAGCGCCGCCATCTGTCTGTTTCCGGCAGGGAGTGACGATGCAGTGCTGAGCCGGTCCTTTTTACGCATGGCAGGAAACGGTCTAGGCTCCATCTATTGGTTACAGAATGGTCACATGGGGCTGCTGCCCGTCGGACAGTACCGCTGGCTGCAGCTTCAGTCCGCTCGTTCAACAGGCTCGGGCGCTAATGCGCAGGGGGTCGTCATGATTTTCCACAAGGCACTGCTCTTTCTTGTTCCGCTCTCCATCAGCCTGACCGTGACGGCGGCCGACTTCACGACGCCGGAACAGGCGGAGGCTGCCATTGAGGCGCAGGGCTACCCGTTGCCCCGTGCGGCGGTCAATCGCTTTGCGGGCTTTGAGTCTTTGGATGAACTGGCCCAGCCGGGGAAATTCGCGGGTATGAATCGGGCGCTGCGGTTCCTGCATGTCACCGATCTGCAACTGGTCGACGATGATGCGCCGTTTCCCATGCGCCAGGGGCTTCTGGATGAAGTGTATGCCGCCACGATCTCATCGGGTGGCGAGCGACCACAGGAAGAGTTTGCGGACGAAATCATGCAGTCCCTGATTGAGGTGGCCAATGCGCACCACCGGCTGGATGCGCTCGATTTTGTCATGCACACCGGTGACAACTTTGACAACGCGCTGGAAAACGAAGCGATGCGCTATCTCGACCTGCTCAACGGCACCAGCACCACGACCGGGCCGATCTCCGGACTGGCGTGTCAGCCGGACGGGCAGAGCGCCAGCACCGAGGACTTCGCCAACGACCAGGTGAATGCCTGCACGTCCCTGCCGGTCGCTCTGGCGGGGAAACTGCTTGGCTTCGATCCGTCCATTCCGCAGTACGTTTCCACCGGTAACCACGACCTGCTGATCCAGGGCAACGTCGCCGTGCTGCCGAGTTTCAAGGAAATGGCACTCGCCTTCGGCCGGCATTTTCTGCACATCGACGAGTTCGTGAACCTGCATTTCGCGAACCAGGATCGCTGCGCAGGGGGCTCCGATGCGGACCACAACGGTCATGGGTTTGGACGGGTGGATGAGGCGCGTCGCTGCGACGATGATGTGGAAAACGACAGCTATTACGCTTTCGAGGGGGGCGGCATCCGCCACATCGTGCTGGACACGGTCAACGATGATTACTTCCAGACCAACGAGAATCTTGGCTTCATGCCGAACGAGGGAGCAACCGGCCATGACACGGTCACCGGTCTGTCGGAGGGCGCGCTCGACATTGCCCAGTGGGAATGGCTACAGGATGAGATCGAGGCTGCCGACTCGGCAGGCCAGTTGGTCATCCTGTACTCCCACCACACAGTGAACTCGTTCTACAACGAATACTTTGACCCGCTCTGCGGTCCACCGGGGTGCCTGAGCGATGTGCTCGCAGCCATGGGGTTTGTGGGTCGTGACCAGGTGCGCGCCAGATTGGACACGTACCCCAACCTGCTGGCCTGGGTGGGTGGGCACACGCATCAGCACCGCGTGACCGCCGTGCCCAGTGAGACCACGGATGGTTTCTGGAATATCGAATCCGCCGGTTTGCTCGACATGCCCCAGGAAAGCCGGATCGTGGAGATCTGGGCTGATCCAAGCGCCCGCAAGGGCTTTCTGGCCCTCGACCCGATCGGTCATCTGTACGAGGCCGGCCGGGAGCTGGCCGCCTCGGATGAGCAGCACGATGCGGTGGCGGCGGCGGGCGAGGCAAGGGACCGGCGCGCGCTGTTGTGGTTCGATATTCCCCCCGGCTACGCCGTGCCAGGGCAGGGGAGAAATCAGTAACCGGCGTTGTTCGGCAGGGCCCGAACACGGGGCGTGCCGAAAGTTGGCCCGGGCGTACATTGATCTCGCGCGGATCTGCGCGAAGCATGTAACTTCGCGCGGCGAACCGTTCTGGAAGAACTCCGCGAGGCAACCGCAGGTGTCCGGCTTATGAAATCCATGCTCATGAAGCAGCCCCTTCGAAACCGGCTGGTGGCCGAGGCATTTGGCACCTTCTGGCTGGTGTTTGCGGGGACTGGCGCCATTGTGGTGCATGATCTGTACGGCGTGCTTTCCCATCTGGGCGTCGCGGCCGTGTTCGGGCTGGTGGTTTTCGTGATGATTTCCGCCGTGGGCGATATCTCTGGCGCGCACTTCAATCCGGCGGTGACGCTGGGTTTCCTGGTGGCAGGGCGGCTGCCGCGCTCGGATGTGGCGCCCTATATTCTCGCGCAGGTGGGCGGTGCCATGGCCACCAGCCTGCTGCTGCGGGTGCTCTTCCCGGCGCATGCGGGGATGGGCGCAACCCTCCCGGCAGGATCGGTGGTGCAGGCCTGGGTGTTGGAAGTGGTCATCACTTTGGGCCTGATGTTCGTCATTCTGTCGGTGTCCACCGGGGCCCGTGAGCGCGGCATCACGGCAGGTCTGGCAATCGGCGGCTTCGTGGCGCTTGCCGCAGCGTTTGCGGGGCCTGTGACCGGCGCCTCCATGAACCCGGCCCGGTCTATCGGGCCGGCGCTGGCCAGCGGGCAGTGGGCTGATCTTTGGATCTACCTGAGCGCACCGGTCGTCGGGGCCGCGCTGGCCGTCACGGTCTGTGCCTGCTGTCGTGAAGACGCATGTTGCAGCCCGCCGGGCGGCGCTTCACGCGCCTAGCGTTTCCTGCCTTCCGTTTGCCGAGGCCTTTCTGCTGGCATCCTGAACCGGTTGCGTTCTGGCGGGCGCGATCCGGCGCAGCGAAACGAAACGCCTCGTGATCAGCCATGGCGTCGAAGCGTTCAATGCGATTTCCTCCGGAGTGGCTGCCAGCAGCGGTGGCCACGCGCTGTGGCCGTCTTTGTCTGCCACTGGCAGAATCAGAGTCCCACCCGGCGTTCCCTGGAGATTCCACATGGCAGACATCGAAGTAACCGCGGACGGCCCCGTATTGC
>JBFKXW010000335.1:0-3419 GCA_041637915.1 Pseudomonadales bacterium
GCGCTGGCGATCCAGCTGATTATCAATCAGGAGTTCGGACTGGCAAAAAACGAAAACCCCTGGCAGGGCTCATTTATCGTCGAGGAGCTGACGGATCTGGTCGAGGAAGCCGTGCTGCGCGAGTTCGAGCGGATCTCCGAGCGAGGGGGCGTGCTGGGTGCCATGGAGACCGGCTATCAGCGCGGCCGTATCCAGGAAGAATCCATGCTCTATGAGCACCGCAAGCATGACGGCAGTCTCCCGATCATCGGTGTGAACACCTTCCTGCCCGAGCAACCGGAAACCGAGGCCGCGGAGGTGGCGCTCTCCAGGGCAACTGAAGAGGAGAAACGCAGTCAGATCAGCCGGCTTGCAGCCTTCCAGGAAAAAAATCGTGAACCGGCGACTGCCGCGCTCGAGCAATTGCGGCAGGCCATCATGAATGGGGAGAACGGCTTTGCCGCGCTCATGCATGCGGCTCGCTACTGTTCGCTGGGACAGATCACCGATGCGCTGTTTGAGGTGGGCGGTCAGTACCGGCGCTCCATGTAGGCAATCCAGCCTGCCCTGATCACTCAGAACAGGTCGATCTCGCTGTCTGGTGTCGTGTCGTCGACGGCCTCAATGGCACCCTGGGAGATCAGTTCTTCGTAGAGGCAAACCTGGTTTCGGCCGTTTCTTTTCGCATAGTAGAGCGCCTGGTCGGCCCGCTCCGACAGGGTGGCAGTCTGCAGTTTCAGGTCCAGCCAGGTGAAGCCGATGCTGACGGTGACCTCGCCAACGCCGGGAAACTCAAACTGTTGCACCGTCTCCCGGAAGCGGTTGAGAACTTCGAAAGCGGTCGCTTCGTCCACATTGTTGAGGACGACCACAAACTCCTCGCCACCAAACCGGAACAGCAGGTCCGAATCACGCAGGGAGCGCTGCATGATCCGCGAGAAGTTGAGCAGCACCTCGTCGCCATAGAGGTGCCCAAAGCGGTCGTTCACCTGCTTGAAATGGTCAATATCCATCATGACGAAGTACTTGCGGAAATTTTCGTTGGCCATGTTGTCGGACTGCGCGGCCATTTCCAGCGCCAGTCGCTTCATGCGCTCGTCATAGGTTTGCCGGTTGAGCAGTCCGGTCAGTGGATCATGTGAGCTTCGATAGAGCAGGGTGAAGATATTGGCGTAGCTTTCCAGCAGGGCATCGATCAGTCGGGACTGACCACTCCGGTACTGCCCCTCGGCCACGATGGCGGCGACAAATTCCAGGCCGATGCGCATCGGGAACACGCTGATGAAATCGTCCACGCCGGTCTGCTGCACGGTCCGGTCATCGCTGCTTCGCAATGACTCGATCAGCGCAATATCTTTGCGCTTCACCACCTCCTCGATGCGCTCTCCGGAGTCTGCATTGACCTCGCTGGAAGCAGAGAGGCGCCAGGGCGACCGGTCATCCCCACGCTCATAAAGACGAATGCTCTGTTTGGGTAATACACTGATCAACGCGCCCAGCAGTGCGCTGTTAAGGGAAGAGATCTCCCGATGGCGGGTCATGTTGACCAGCAGTCCGTAATCATCCAGTGCAGGACGTGTCATGGCGGAAATATAAAGAATGCTCGATGTTGCTGTAAGCGTAGCTGTTTCAGGTGCATTCGGGAGGCCGTGAATGCAGGATGGTTCGCCTGCCTGTGCGCTGCCGCCATGAAGGCAGTTTTTATTCATTTTTCTGCTGAACAGGTACACTAGAGGCTTGGGGATACTTGGCTCGGGTTCATGTCGGCGACACGCAGTTTGCGCAATATGCTGATCGGAGTGGTGTGCAGTGCCTGCATCCCGCTGTCGCCGCTTGCTGCGCGCGCTGCGGAGGATGAGTACGCGGTCAAAGCGGCATTCCTGATGCATTTCATCAACTATGTCTCCTGGCCGGAAGACGTCCTGGGCGGTGCGAATGACCCCATTCGGGTCTGCATGGTGGGCGACAACCCGTTCGGGGATTTCATCCAGCCGATTACGGCCAAGCAGGCGCACGGCCGGCCGATCGAACTGGTCATGGATCCCGGCGTGGAATCTGAACGCCGGTGTCACGTGATTTTTTTCAGTACCAGGGAGGCCGCCGTACTCCGGCAGCAATTGACATACTGGGGCGGCAAGGGCGTGCTGACGATCGGTGACACGGCCCGTATTCTCGATCTGGGTGGTGTGATCGGGTACATCACGGTCAATAACCGGGTGCGATTTGCGCTGAATCACGATGCCGCAGAGGCAGCCGGTCTGCGGGTCAGCGTGAAACTGCGGAAAGTGGCGGTCAAGCGATGAACGACGCTGGCAAATCACCCGGGAAAGCGGTTTCCAACGGTGCACCAGTGATGATCCCCGTCGCCCCGCCGCAGAGTGATGCGGCGGGTCAGCCTGATTCCGGTGGGCTGCTGCGCGATCTTTCCATCCGCAACAAACTGGTTCTGATGATGCTGGTGGTGGATATAGGCAACAGCCGCATCAAGTGGGCCACGGTCAAAAACGGTGTGCTGGAAGCTCGCGGCGCCGCCGAGTATCAAGATCAGACGCTCGAGCAACAGCTGCAGGCGGCTTTTGCTTCGCGGGCGGCTCCGGACTCGGTGACTTACTGCTCAGTGGGCGCATCGGAAACCGGCGACACGCTCGAGCGCTGGACGCACGCCCGCTGGAGTGTCAGCGCCAAACGGGTCCGCACCGCGTCCCGGGGCTTCGGCGTGCGCTGTGCTTATGCCCATCCCGAAACGATGGGGGCGGATCGCTGGGCGGCGCTGGTGGCTTGCCGGCGCAAGCACAAATCCGCGGCGGTGATCGTCGATTGCGGAACGGCAATTACCGTCGACGCAATTTCCGACTCAGGCGAACATCTGGGCGGCGTAATTGTTCCCGGGGTCGCGCTGATGCGGGATGCGCTGACTTCGCGCACCGACCAGATTCTGGCTGAAGCATCCGACAGCCGGCAGGTGCTGGCCCGCACCACCGCGGACGCTGTCGCCGCCGGTACGCTGTACGCCGCCGCCGCGGCGGTGGATCGGCTGAGCGCCGAGCTGGCTGCGCACCTTCCCTCTGATAGCATTCGGCTTCTCACCGGCGGAGCAATGGATCTGCTGCGGCCAATCATGACCACCGAATTCGAGCGCGATCCCGACCTGGTGCTTTTCGGTCTGGGGATCATCGGCGGGGCTATCGAATGAAGTGGATGGTTTACTTGTTGCTGGCTGCGAACGTCGCGTTTTTCGCCCATCAGTATTACTACGGGTCGAGTGCGCCGCCGCCTCCGCCGCCGGCGGTCAGGCCCTTCGACCATGTCAATCGATTGTTGTTGATGGACGAAGTGGATCCCGACCAGCTGCGCCTGCGTCAATCCGCCGCTCAGCCTGCCGTCGCTGCAGCGCCGGCCGTGGAAGCGCCCGCCGAGCAGCCGTCGGTTACCCCGCCCCA
>JBFKXW010000336.1:0-3418 GCA_041637915.1 Pseudomonadales bacterium
ACCAGCACGGCAGCCGCACCGGGCATGGGCGAGAACAGGAAAAGTGCACCGGTGATCGCCAGCGTGCCGCCCACCAGGAAAATAAACAGCCTTTTTGCCGTGCGATAGGTTGCTGCCAGCGAAGGGGGCAGCCGGCGCAGTTCCGGCGGAGCTTCGCCGTCCGGTTCAGATTCGTTCTGCAAGTCTGTGCACCGCTTCAGCAATCGCCTCCGGCTGGTCTTCCTGCAGGTAGTGCGAGGCTTTTTCCAGTCGTGTGAGATGCGCCTGCGGGAAGTATCGCTGCCATCTCCGCACCACCGCCTCACTGCCAAAGGCCGGGTCTTTCATGCCCCAGACCAGTTCCACCGGCTTGTCCACCAGGCGGTACAGGCGGTTTCCCACACCTTTCAGCCATGCGGTGGACTTGCGGATTTCGCGGGGGAACACCGCCGTGCCCTCGCGGGAGTCTTCTGTCGGGAACGGATCCGTGTAGGCCTTGAAGACCTCGGCATCCTTGCGCTTGCGGTAATAGATGCCTGAGGGCACGATCCGGTTCGCGAAGAAGTTGTGCTTGCGGTGCGCATAGCGCCCCAACGGTCCGCCCACCAGCAGCGAAAACAGGCGGCCATTGGCCGGCGGTGCCCATGCCCAGGTGTTCATGATGACCAGGCCGGCCACGCGTTCCGCCTGCTCGACCGCAACCGACAGGCCAATGGGGCCTCCCCAGTCCTGCACCATCAGGATGTACTGATCCAGTTGCAGGTGATCGAGAAAGGCCTTGATCCACTCGGCATGCTCGCGCGGCGTGTATCCGTATCCGGGCGGGTGGTCTGAATGGCCGAAGCCGGGATAATCCGGCGCGATGCAACGGAACTGCCCGCGCAGTTGCTTGATGATGTCACGGTAGAGGAACGACCAGGTCGGATTGCCATGCAGCATAACGACCGGCAGGCCCTCCCCCTCGTCGACATAATGCATTGCGTAGCCACCCTGCTCGAACCAGTGTGGTGCGAAGGGATAAAGTTCCTCGCGAACTTCGAATTTTCTCGCATGCATGGTCCAACTCGTCTCAACAGCGCGGTCGTCCTGCGATTCTGACTGCTCCCTGTGCGAACCGCCACCCCTGCGCGGTCGATCAGCTAAGCTGAGCATCACCAGCGTTTCATCAGGTGAAAGATGCGCGTTCTGACTCTTGTCCTGCTTTGTTGGTTCCTTGCCGCCTGCACTCGCATGGGGCCGGCTGCGCTGGAAGGTCAGCGGGTCGACTATAACGTCGCCATTCAGCGTTCCAATGATGAGCAACTCCTGCTCAATCTGGTCCGTCTGCGCTACCGGGAATCACCCTTCTTCCTGGAGGTGAACAACCTGTCCTCCCAGTTATTGTTCCAGCGTAACGTGACCGCCGGCTGGCGCTTGAACATCTTCCGCGAGGACAGCGTGAATTTTTCCGACAGTGAAAGCTTCAACGGCGGCTTCACCGGAATCTACGCGGAGCGCCCGACCATCAGTTACCGCCCGTTACACGGCGATGACTACATTCGCAGCCTGCTGTCGCCCATCTCCACCGACCGCCTGCTCCTGCTGCACAGTTCCGGCTGGAATCTGGACCGCGTCCTGCGGCTCGCCGTGAAAAGTCTCAACGGCGTCCGCAACGCGCCCAGCGCTTCCGGTCCGACGCCGGATACACCGCCGGTGTTTGAAGATTTTTCGGCAGCGGCTGAACTCCTGCCCGGCCTCCAGCACCGCGGGATTGTGTCGCTGACCTACCAGAAGTCCAAGCAGGGGCCGCAACTGGCGCTGGAGTTCACCGGCAATGGTACTGAGCTGGCTCAAACGCAGGACTTTCGCCGCTTTCTGCGCCTCGACCCCAAGCGCAGGAAGTTCGTGCTCAGCCCCAGCGCGGTGGTTCCGGGCCAGGGGGAATACCTGAACATTCAGACCCGCTCCCTGATGGGTATCCTGTTCTTTCTGTCACAGGGCATCATTGTGCCCGCACAGGACACGGCCGAGGGTCGGGTGACGGTCACCCGCGATGCAGCCGGTGAGCCCTTCGACTGGAGCCTGCTGCTGGGCGACCTGTTCCGGGTACATTCGGCAGAGAAGCGCCCCGAGGATGCCGCCGTCGCGATTCATTATCGCGGCTACTGGTATTACATCGATGACCGGGATCTGGAATCCAAGGCCACGTTCGCGCTGGTTGCCCAGATCACCACCCTGCAGGCCGGCCGGGCCAAGGACACCGGCCCGGTGCTGACACTCCCGGTGGGAGGCTGATCCAGGCGGGGGCGGAACAGGGTAGAATACGCGGCCCTCCAACCGGGACGATAGCGGGCCAAAGTTGAGTTTTCTTGTTAAAAATAGCAGCCAACTACCTGATAAAGAGAAAGAAAAAAGGTTTTGGCAAGGGCTGAACGGCGCGGCGCGCGCGCTCGCGTTGCTGGAGGCGGCCCGTTGTGCGGATGCCTTTCTCGTGGTTCTGGTTGCCGACAGCTCCGAGGCGGCCCGGCTACAGGCGCAGGCGCAATTCTTTCTGAGCGGATCCGAGGACCTGCAGGTGCTGGGCTTCCCCGACTGGGAGACGCTGCCCTACGACACCTTTTCACCCCATCAGGACATCATCTCCGAGCGTCTGCGCACGCTGGCACGTCTTCCACTGACACGTCGCGGTCTGCTGATCACGCCGGTGCGCACAATCATGCACCGCCTGCCGCCGCACGCCTACATCGGCGCATACAGCCTGCTGCTCGAGAAGGGTCAGCAGTTCGACCCGGAAGCCATGCGTGCCCGGCTGCAGGAATGCGGCTATAACGCCGTCGGCACCGTCTACGAACATGGCGAGTTTGCCGTGCGGGGTTCCCTGTTCGACGTGTTTCCGATGGGCAGCAGCCTGCCCTACCGGGTCGACCTGTTTGATGACGAGATCGACAGCCTGCGCACCTTTGATCCGGAAACCCAGCGCACCTGTGAATCGGTTGAAAACGTTCAGTTGCTGCCGGCCCGGGAACTCCCGCTCGACGAGGATTCTGTCGCCCGGTTCAGATTGTCCTTTCGCAGTCGCTTTGATGTACGCCCGCAGAATTGCCCGGTGTACCAGGATGTTTCCGCCGGCCTGCCTTCGCCGGGTCTGGAGTACTACCTGCCGCTTTTCTTCGAGGAAACCGTCACGCTGTTCGACTACCTGCCTGATTGCACCCGCATCGTGGAAATGGGCGCCGTGACGGAGGCAGCCAAGGGGTTCTGGCTGGACGTGCACCAGCGCCACGAGAATTACGGGGTGGATCCGGAACGCCCGCTACTGGCACCGGAGGAACTGTTCCTGAGCCCGGACGCACTACTGGGAGCCCGCAGCGCGTTTCCACAGGTGCTGGTCGGCGATACCGAAAAACCCGCCTCGCAGGGTGGCGTGCACTTTCCGGCAGCCCCGCCACCGCCCCTGCCT
>JBFKXW010000337.1:0-3402 GCA_041637915.1 Pseudomonadales bacterium
AATCACCGCATCATTGAAATGGAATTTGTCGACGAGGCGGAAAGCCTGACGCGTTTCATGGAGAACCTGCCGCGTCGGAAGCGGGCACGTTTTCAGCGCAAGGTGGCGGACCGGTTCCTCTTCACTGTGCTGACCCATGTCTTTGTCTACAAGGAATTCCACGGGGATCTGCATCCGGGCAATATCCTGGTGGATCCTGACGGTGGCCTGTATCTGATTGACTGGGGAAATGCCGTCAAGCTGCGCGGCCGCTGGAGCAAAATGTGGAACTATCTGGCCGGCGTGGTGCTGGCAGATACCGAGCGGCTTGCGGATGTCCTGATTGAGATCAGCACCGATCCGGTCGGTAATCTGGCGCGTCGCGATGAGATTGTCGCAACGCTGAATCAGACGCTTGCCAAAAAGAACATCACGCCGCTGTCAGAAGACAAGCTGCGCCGGATGCGGGACGAGGGCATGGAGGGGCTGCACCGCCGTTTCCAGGTCGCATTGCAGTTGATGTCCAACACTCAGCAGTTGGGAGTGGTGATTGAGAAGGGCTATTTGCACCTGTCGCGTTCCTTCTTCGCGTTGAGCGGCTCCTATTCCAGCATGTACGAGGGGCTGCCCAAGTCGACCATGGCGCTGGATGTGCTGGGCAGCATCGGGCGTTTCCCGGCGAAACTGGCGTTGGACCGGCTGCGCACAGGCAGCCGGGGCGCTGGTCGGGCGATCCTGGAACGGGTGCCGGTAAAGGTCTCGAGACGACGGAAGCTGCGGCCGACGCCGCTCACCACACGCTAGTTATTCGGGCGTGTCAGGGTGGTTCACGACGCGTGGCGCCACTTCTCCAGGATTTCCTGCAGATCGGAGAGCTTCATCGGCTTGGCGAGCAGGTCGCACATGCCGGCCTTGAAGCATTCGCGCTTCTCCTCCTCGGTCACAGCAGCTGTCATGGCCACGATCGGCGGACACTTGTCCCGCAAGGCATCGACGATCCGCTCGGTGGCTTCGATGCCATCCATTTCCGGCATCCGGCAATCCATCAGGATGAGGTCGAAGGACTGTTTCGTGGCAATCTCCAGTGCATCGCGTCCGTTGGCAGCAAGGGTTGCCTCCAGCCCCAGCGTTTCCAGCATTCCTTTCACGATCATCACGTTGACCTGATTGTCTTCGGCCACCAGAAGACGCAGTTTCTTTCCCGATTTGGCAACCATCACCGGGCGTCGCTGGGTGCTGTCATGCTGTGTTTTCTCATCGACCAGCTGCAGCGTCACCGTGAAGTGGAAGTCGGAGCCCTGTCCGGGTTCGCTGTCCGCGGAAATTTCTCCCCGCATCAGTTCCACCAGGCGTTTGCAGATTGCCAGCCCCAGTCCGGTACCCCCATGGGTGCGGGCAACCGAGGCGGAGGCCTGTCGGAATTCGGTGAACAGGTTCGGCAGCACATCTTTCGGAATTCCTTCACCCGTGTCGCGGACGTGAAATTCCAGTTCGAGCCGATCTCCGATTCGGCGTTTTTCCCGGACCTTGATGCCGATGCTGCCATTCTCGGTGAACTTGATGGCGTTTCCGACCAGGTTGGTAAGGATCTGCCGTAGCCGGACCGGGTCGCCGATCAGTTCCCGCGGAATATTCTTGTCCAGGTCGATGTGCAGTCGGACGCCCCTGGACTGCGCCTGTGCGCGGAACAGCCGGCGCAACTCCTCGAGCAGCACCGGGAGGCGGAACGAAATCGTTTCCAGTTCCAGTTTGCCGGCTTCGATCTTGGAGAAATCGAGTATGTCATTGAGAACGGTCAACAGTGCATGGGCGGACCCATGAATGGTGTCCAGATATTCGCGTTGTTGCTGGGTGAGTTCCGTCATGCCCAGCAACTCGGTGATGCCCAGCACGCCGTTCATCGGCGTGCGGATCTCATGACTCATCTGCGCGAGGAAGAGTGACTTGCTGAGCGCAATCGACTCGGCCTGGATGCGGCCGAGGTTTGCCTCCTCAATCCGCTGAATATTCTGCCAGTTGCGCAGTGCACTGATCACGGCAGTTTTCAGCCGCGTGTGGCTCAGGTCGGTTTTGCACTGGTAGTCATTGATGTCGTAGTCCAGGATGACATCCTCCTCCGGTGCAAATCCTGGCTGGCCGGTGCGGATGATGATCTGGACTTCGCGGTTTTCGAGCTCTTCGCGGACGTAGCGCACCAGGTCCAGGCCGGCATGGTCACTCTCCATCACGACATCAATCAGCGCGACGGCGATGTCTTTGTGTTCGTGAAACAGGGCTTGCGCTTCCGTGCCGCTCATCGCGTTGAGTATTTCGATGGGTTTGCCCTGGAACTGGAACAGCGCGAAGGCCAGCCGGGTCACCGCATGGACGGACTCCTCATCATCGACGACGAGGATTTTCCAGGCAGTATCGTGTTTCGGTGCAGTATTGGTCGTTGCCGCAGAGCGCATCAAGCGGGCTCACTCCCACACGGCACATGGGCCGCTCAAAAATATGAATCTGCCCCCAATCTCGTTGAATTTTACCTTCCGGTCAAATATGTTAGAGAATTAGAAAGCGCTCCGGGGCGCAGACAGTACACCGAGATGCTTTTCTTGTAACACGCTGCTTCCGCGCAGAAAGTTGGAACCGAGCGCCGCGAATAGAGGATAATTGCCCGCCAATCGCAACATGGGACCGGCCTTTTGCAGCAGCTCAGCGGCATCGACAGCCTTTTTCTGGATATTGAAACCAACTCCTGTCCCACGCACGTGGGCAGCCTGATGCTGCTGGATCCCAGCTCGGCGCCGGAAACATTCGATTTTCCGGCGGTGATGCGACTGCTGGAGAGCCGTCTCGACCTGGCGCCCCAGTTCCGTCGCCGGCTCGTCAAGACGCCCATGAACCTCGATCATCCGTACTGGATCGAGGACCCGGAATTCGAGATCGAAAACCACGTGCGCCATCGGGCGCTACCGGCGCCGGGCAATCGTGCCCAACTGGAGGAACTGGTCTGCGACATCATCAGTCGTCCGCTGGATCGGTCCCGCCCGCTCTGGGAGTACTACTACATCGAGGGGCTGGACGGCGGTCAGGTCGCCGTCCTTTCCAAGATTCACCACGCGTATATTGATGGCGTCACGGGCGCGCAACTCATGGTGGCGATGTTCGACCTGTCGCCGGAACCGCGCAAATCGCCCACCGGACGGGAGCCCTGGCGCCCGGACCCGATTCCCACCGATGCGGAACTGTACTGGCGCACCGTGAAGGGTGTACTGCGCCGGCCCGGCATTGGCATGCGTGCGCTGAAAGGTTCTGTCGAGGCGGCCTTTACCACGCAACGGCAGAAACTGGTGCGCAAGCAGATTGCACCGGCGGGTGTCGGTAACGCACCGCGTACCCGGTTCAACACGACCATCACCGCGCGGCGTAGCTTTGCATTCC
>JBFKXW010000338.1:0-3374 GCA_041637915.1 Pseudomonadales bacterium
ATTTTAGGAATACCAAATAATCTTCCTTGGCTGAGGTGGGACTACCATGTATCAGCGCATAAAATTGGGCCACGCGGGAGATTTGAACCTCATTTTTCAAGGGATACAATATTGGATCTTCCTGGTCTTTGACTAAGGTCCCTTCCAGAGCCCAGCGCAGTGCCAGCTCTTCGGTGATGTTGTGATTTTTCACATCGATTTCCCGGATCTTCCTGGCCAGTTCACCTTCCGGGTCCATGTCATCGGGCCCCAAATCCTGGTCGCTGTCGATATCGAAAATATGCGCATTGCGGATCGTGTCGCCGATGTGATTGAGCAGGCGGGCAGCACCATACACCTGCGCCAGAAAGTGGAGAAGATCCTGGTCGAGAATGACCGCGCGGTCGGGCTGGCGCTGAAGTCGCATAAAGGGAAGGAGCACACGGTACGGGCACGGCTGGTGCTGTCCAACGCGGATATCCGTGCCACCTTCGATGACTTGCTGGAGCATTCCGCGCAGCCGGCCGAATGGCGCCAGAAGGTGGAAGGTTTTGAGATGGCGGCAGCCATTTTCATGACCTGTCTGGGCATTCGTGGCGACATGCGCGAACGTGGCATGGCCACCAGCAACTACTGGCAGTTTGATACCACCGACTTCGAACATATTTACGACAACCTGCATGATCTGGAGCCGCGGGCGGCCTACATCACCAGCGCCACGCTGAAAGACCCGGAGACCCGTCATCACGCGCCGGAAGGCATCTCCAGTGTCGAAGCGATGACCATCCTGTCAGGCCGCGCGGAAGACTGGGGCATGCAGCCGGAGGCGGTCGCGCACTGGGATTACAAGTCCGACACGCGCTATCAGGAGATCAAGTCGCGGATCGAGGAAAACATGGTGCAACGGGTTGAAGGCCTGTTCCCCGGCAGTGCCGAAGCCATCGAATTCCGTGAATCCGCATCGCCGATGTCGCATACCCGCTACACGTTGGCAACCGATGGCACCGGGTATGGTCTGGCCGCCACACCGGAGCAGTTTTTTGAGCACCGGCCGGCATACAAGTCACCGGTCGCCGGCCTGTACCTGGCCGGGGCCAGCACGCGCTCCGGTCACGGTGTGGTGGGTGCGATGGAATCCGGATACAAGGCGGCCCGGCGGATCGGCCGGGAGATCGGCTTGGAGATTCCCGGTCTGCCGCAGACCGCCTGAGACCCGCCGTCGTGCAGTTGCTACTCGAAAAATTTTATTACCTGTTGCTGTATCTGCTGGCAAAGCCCTTTTTTGCATTCGTGCCTCATGCCCCGGCCCAGCGGGTCTGGGCCAATCTGCTGTCCCGGAGCATGGTCTCGCCGTGGGGGCAGTCGGTGAAGGAAGTGCAGATTGCCGGCGTGCCCTGTCAGCGACGCCAGCCCTCGGCCGTGGGGGGCAATGATCTGCGCATCCTCTATGTGCACGGCGGCTGGTATTGCATTGGCGGGGCGGTGACGCACCGACCGCTGGCGGCCTACCTGGCGCTGGAGGCCGAAGCCACGGTGTATCTGCCCGAGTACCGTCTGGCGCCTGAGCATCCCGCACCCGCAGCGCTGGATGACCTCCTCGCAGTGTACCGCCAACTTGCCGCGGAGCCGGGCCCCCCGCTGGTACTGGCGGGAGACTCTGCCGGTGGCGGCCTGTGCCTGGCGCTGGCCCTGGCCATCCGCGAGGCAGGCCTGCCGACCGCGCAGGCGCTCTATCTGATTTCACCACTGACCGACATCACCCACAGTGGCGACAGTATCCGGACCCATCGCTGGCGCGACTGCCTGCTGTCCGAGCGACTGTTCCGGTATGCGGGGAAATGCTACCTCCCGGATCAGGACCCGCGTGATCCGCGTTACTCCCCTTTGTTCGGTAACCTGTCCGGATTGCCGCCGATGCTGGTGCAGGTGGGCAGTGAGGAAGTTCTCTACAGCGATTCAACCCGGTTGGCGGAGCGGGTCCGGGCGCAGGGTGGCGTGATTGAGCTCGAGGAGTTCCCAGGCCTATGGCATGACTTCCAGGTGCAGGCGGGTGTGCTGCGCCGGGGGCGTATGGCGCTGGCCAATGCCGCTTCCTTCCTGCGCCATCACGCGTTGGAGCAGGCCCCGCACTGAACGATTTGCTCAGCGTGGGCGCTCCTGGTGAAGCAGGGCCCTACGCAACAGGCGCAGTGCGTTCTCTCCCATGATCAGCCGGATTTGTTCTTCACTGAAACCGGCACTCATCAGTCCCTGCGTAATGTGGGCAATGCCACTGGTATCGAAGGGCGGCTTCACGGCGCCATCAAAGTCGGAACCCAAAGCGACATGCCCAATGCCGGCAATGTCGACCACGTGGCGCGCCGCGCGCGCGTAGCCGGCAGGAGAGACATCACAGATCGCGGCATCCCAGTAGCCGATACCGATGACGCCGCCATTCTCGCCGATCCTCCGCACGTGCTCATCGGACAGGTTGCGCGGGCCCGGGCAGGTGCCCTGAACGCCGCCGTGGGAGACGACGATCGGGCGCTTCGCCATGTCCAGCACATCGGTGATCATCTGAGGTGATGCATGCGCCACGTCGACAATAATGCCCAGCGCGTCCATGCGCCGTACCACATCGCGCCCAAACTGGGTCAGCCCCTCACCCGACAGCCCGTGTGCCGACCCACCCAGTTCGTTATCGAAAAAATGGGTCAGCCCCATCATGCGATAGCCCGCAGCATGCAGGCGATCGACATTTTGCAGTTCACCTTCCAGGCAGTGCAGCCCTTCTATGGACAGCAGGCCCGCAGTGATCCGTTGGTCGTTATTGCGCCGGGCCAGGTAAAGGTCGAGATCTTCACGATGCTGAATGAGCGAGAGCACCCCCTCACTCTGCTCGGCAAAATCGTGCAGTTTCCGGGCCTGATACTGCGCCCTTTCAAACAGGCTGCCCCAGGTCGCCGTGGGCCAGCGCTGCAGCATGACCAGATCGGTGATGCGGTCGGTATCCCCGGCATTGCGTTCATAGTTCTGGCCGCGCGGTGATTTGGTGACCGCGGAGAAGACCTGTAAGCCGACGTTGCCTTCGATCAGGCGAGGGATGTCGGTATGGCCGTAGGTCGCGCGTTGCAGCAGGTCACGGTTCCAGAGCAGCGGATCGGCGTGCAGATCGACGATGCGCAGGGAGGCGTGCAGTTGTTTGGCATCCGCACTCAGCGGGGCCAGCTCGCCGGGGTGAATGCCGTTGAACCGCTTCTCCAACAGGCCCGGCAGGAGCAGCGAAGTCAGTCCCGCAAGTACGACCAGCACGGCCAGCCCGTACACAAACTTACGCATGGTGTGTTACCCGCTTCATCGGCATGGGGTCAGGGTTCGTCCGTTCCAGGCCCGCTCCCGTCCTCTTCATCCTCCTC
>JBFKXW010000339.1:0-3368 GCA_041637915.1 Pseudomonadales bacterium
CGAATCGGCGGTCGGCGTCGTGATCGCCTCGTCGTAGGCATTGGTATGCAGGCTGTTGCAGTTGTCGTTGATCGCCAGCAGCGCCTGCAGCGTGGTGCGGATGTCGTTAAACTGCATCTCCTGTGCGTGCAGGGAACGGCCGGATGTCTGCACGTGGTACTTCAGGCGCTGGCTGCGCGCGTTGGCTCCATATCGTTCACGCAGGGTGACCGCCCAGATTCGCCGCGCCACGCGGCCAATCACGGTGTATTCCGGATCCATGCCGTTAGAGAAAAAGAAGGACAGGTTCGGGGCAAAGTCGTCCACGTTCATACCCCGCGCCAGATAGGCCTCGACGAAAGTGAACCCGTTGGCCAGCGTGAAAGCCAACTGGGAAATCGGGTTGGCGCCCGCCTCGGCGATGTGATACCCGGAAATCGAAACGGAATAAAAGTTACGGATCTCGTGATCGATAAAGTACTGCTGGATATCGCCCATCATCCGCAGGCTGAATTCGGTAGAGAAAATGCAGGTATTCTGGCCCTGGTCTTCCTTCAGAATGTCCGCCTGCACTGTACCGCGCACACGCTGCAGTGTCCCGGCGCGCAGCGCAGCCCGTTCTGCGTCATCGGGCTCCCGGCCGTGCTCTTCCACGAACCGGACCACCTGCTGGTCGATCGCTGCGTTCAGGTAAAAGGCCAGAATGGTCGGCGCCGGGCCGTTGATGGTCATCGACACCGAGGTGCGCGGATCGCACAGGTCGAAGCCGTCATAGAGCACTTTCATGTCCTCCAGCGTGGCAATCGAGACCCCGCTGTTGCCGACCTTGCCGTAGATGTCGGGCCGCTCGGCCGGATCAAACCCGTACAGCGTGACCGAGTCGAAGGCGGTGGAAAGCCGCTTGGCATCGGAATATTCCGAAAGCTTTCTGAATCTTCGGTTGGTGCGGAAAGGCCCCCCCTCACCGGCAAACATCCGTGCTGGATCCTCCCCCTCCCGCTTGAAGGGGAACACGCCTGCGGTAAACGGGAAATAGCCCGGCAGATTCTCGCGCATGCGCCAGCGCAGCAATTCACCATGCGCCTCAAACCGGGGTAACGCCACGCGGGAAATCTTCGACCCGGAGAGCGTCTCGGAAACCAGGCGTGTGCGCACTTCCTGACCGTTCCGCTGGCTGACCTGCTCGTCACCGGCATACTGCGCTTTCAGCTCCGGCCATTCTTCCAGCATGTGCAGTGCTTCCCTGGACATCTGCTGCGCACGTGCTTCGGCAAGCACCTGCAGGTTCGCGACCGGGCTGCCGGCCTCCGCAGCCATCCGGGCGGCCTCCTGCAACTGCTGGCGCTCACGTGCCAGGGTTGCCTCCCGCTCAACACGCTGGTGATACCTGCGCACGGTTTCCGCAATCTCGGCGAGATAACGCTGACGCTCGGCAGGCACGATCACGGTTTTGGCCGAGGACTGGCGAACCGACACCGGCGCCAACTGGCTCTCGAACGCGCGCAGACCCTGCGCCCGCAGACAGCCGAGCAGGCTCTGGTACGCAGCGGTGACACCATCATCATTGAAATGGGAGGCAACCGTGCCAAAGACCGGCATCGCATCGGGCATAACGTCAAATTGTTGCCGGTTACGCTGCATCTGCTTGGCGACATCACGCAATGCGTCCTCTGCACCACGGCGGTCAAACTTGTTGATAAACACCACGTCGGCATAGTCCAGCATGTCGATTTTCTCGAGCTGACTCTGCGCACCGAATTCCGGCGTCATGACATAGGTGGGCACATCGACGTAGGGCACGATACCGGCATCGCCCTGTCCGATGCCCGGGGTTTCCACGATGATCAGGTCAAAGCCGGAGACCCGCATCGCGCGAATCACCTCGGGCAAATATCCAGGGACCTCGGTGACACTGTTCCGGGTCGCCAGCGAGCGCATGTACACGTTCGGCTGGTAAATTGCATTCATGCGAATACGGTCGCCCAACAAGGCGCCGCCCGTTTTGCGGCGCGTCGGGTCGATGGCGAGCACGCCAATGCGCACGGAGTAGTCGCTGTCGAGATGAAAACGACGGATCAGTTCATCAGTGAGGGAGGACTTGCCTGCCCCGCCGGTCCCGGTGATGCCCAGCACCGGGCAGGCCCCAGCACCCTCGGCCAATTGTGCCAGCCGGGCCTGCTCCGATTCTGTCAGCGCTCCGCGCTCAATCTCGGTGATGAGCCGGGCCAGCAGGATCCGGTCACCCGCCGCCAGTTGTTCCAGCGAATCCGCCGCACGTACGGGTGCCTCCAGCGTACAGCGCGCCATCATGTCGCGGATCATGCCCTGCAATCCCATCTGCTGGCCGTGGTGCGGCGAGTAAATACGCGAAACACCATAGTCTTCCAGGGCGCGGATTTCGTCTGGCACGATGACGCCCCCGCCTCCGCCGAACACGCGGATATGATCAGCACCGGCCTCCCGTAACAGGTCGATGACGTACTTGAAATACTCCACATGCCCGCCCTGATAGGAACTGATCGCGATGCCCTGCACGTCTTCCTGTACGGCCGATTCCACCACCTCTGCGACCGAGCGGTTGTGGGCGAGGTGGATCACCTCGACACCGGACGCCTGCAGGATGCGGCGCATGATGTTGATGGAGGCATCGTGGCCGTCGAACAGGCTGGCCGCTGTCACAAAGCGGAGCGGCACCGCCGCCTTGGCCTGGCCCGGCCGAATCATTTTTGCCACCTCACTCATGGAGTTCCTCCCAACAGAATCCGCATGCTGTCTTTCAAATCTTCATGCAGGGCCGCCACCCCTGCGAGATCATCCGGGTGCTGTAACCAGTGATACACGGTGCCGACAATCGCTGCACTGAACTGGCCGGCAATCGCTGCCGCCGGCAGCTGCGGTGCAATCTGCCCCGCCGTGATGCCAGCCTCCAGCCAGGCCTGTACGTCCCGGCGACGCCGGTCATGAATGCTGGCGACAACATTCCGCACGTCCGAATCCGGGCCCACCGACTCGAACCAGAGCAGGTAAAAAGCCCGCACCCGATCCGGCGCGTCCTGGCAAAAACGGAGGTGCTCATCGGTTGCAGCGGCCAGTGCCTGAAATCCGCATAGTCCCTGCGTGACACGGGTGAGTTCCGTGAGCCAGTACTCGCCGATCGCGCGGACGATGAAGGCGAACAATCCGTCCTTGGAGCCGAAGCGGTATCCTGCCAGCCCGCGACTGTAGCCCGCCCGCTCACCCACTTCCTTCAGCGTGGTGCCCGCTGTACCGCGCGCCACAATGAGTGCCACGGCCGCATCCAGCATCCGCTGGTCAGACAGATCGGTGCGTTCGGACTGGGTCATCCGCGCTGGCTGCGTCATGCGTCACCAGGCATAAACTTGCTTGCC
>JBFKXW010000340.1:0-3365 GCA_041637915.1 Pseudomonadales bacterium
CGACGCAGATCTCAATTCCGGGCTGATCGACCAGGACGAAGCGCGCTTGCGCCGCACTGAGATCGCGCAGGAAGCCGACTTTTACGGGTCGATGGACGGTGCCAGCAAATTTGTTCGCGGCGATGCGATTGCCGGGATTCTGATTCTCATCATCAACATCATCGGCGGGCTGAGCATCGGTATGGCCCAGCATGATCTGGATTTTGCGACGGCCGCGCGCTTTTACACGTTGCTGACCATCGGCGACGGACTGGTCGCCCAGGTGCCGTCCCTGCTGCTGTCCACGGCAACGGCCATCATCGTCACGCGGGTCTCCACCACCAGCGACATGGGCCGGCAGGTCTTCACGCAGATGTTCGAGTCGCCACGCTCACTGGCCGTGGCTGCCGGTGTCCTCCTGGTGATGGGCCTGGTTCCCGGCATGCCGCATGTTGCCTTCATCTCGCTGGCCAGCGTGGCCGGCGGTGTTGCCTACCTGATTTATCGCAAGCGGCGGGAGCGGGAGCAGGAGGAAGCGGCGAGCCAGCAACAGGAAGCCGCCAAGGCAGCAGCCAGCCCCGCTGCAGGGGAAGTACGTGAACTGGGCTGGGACGACGTGCAACCGGTGGATCTGCTCGGTCTGGAGGTTGGCTACCGGCTGATTCCCATGGTCGACAAGAATCAGGGCGGACAGCTGCTGGGACGCATCAAGGGCGTGCGCAAGAAACTCTCCCAGGAACTCGGGTTTTTGATGCCGTCGGTGCACATTCGCGACAACCTGGATCTGAGCCCCAATGCGTATCGCATCACGTTGATGGGCGTGCGCGCAGCAGAGGCTGAGGTCTATCCGGACCGCGAGATGGCGATCAACCCCGGGCAGGTATTCGGCAAGATTGAAGGCGTGGAAACCACGGACCCTGCTTTCGGCATGCAGGCGGTGTGGATCTCACCGGATCAGCGTGAGCAGGCGCAAACGCTGGGATACACGGTGGTCGATGCCAGCACCGTGGTTGCCACGCACATGAACCAGATCATGCAGAAGCACGCGCATGAACTGATCGGCCTGGAGGATGTGGGCCGGCTGGTGGAAAACCTCGGTAAACAGGCGCCGCGCCTGTCCGAGCAGTTCCCCGAAAAGGTCTCCATGAACCTGCTGCTGAAAGTGTTGCAGAACCTGCTCATCGAGGGTGTGCCGATTCGCGACATCCGTACCATCGCGGAGGCGCTGGTGGACGCCGCGCAGAAATCACAGGACCCCGGCCAGCTGACTTCATCGGTGCGGATTGCGCTCTCGCGACTGATCACGGAAACCGCCGCAGAAGGGGAGGCGGAGCTTCCGGTCATCACGCTGGAGGCGGATCTGGAACAGATCCTGATCAAATCCGTGCAGCAGGCACGGCAGGCCGGGCTGGGCGACGAAGGGGTGGCGCTGGAGCCGGGCCTGGCAGAGCGTCTGCAGAAATCGATCACGGACGCGGCGCGCCGACAGGAAGTCGCCGGCAAGCCTTCCGTACTCCTGGTGTCGGCGCCGGTCCGGCCTTTGCTCGCACGTTTTGTGCGCTACGGTGGACCGCGCATACATGTGTTGTCGTATCAGGAGATTCCCGAGGACCGGCAGATCACGATTGTGGCCAGCATCGGACAGAACAGTTAACAGGTTGAGGGCGGTGGCCGTACAGGCAGGAAGCTGACATGAAAGTAAAACGTTATTTTGCGGCAGACATGCGCAACGGAATTCGCATGATCCGGGAAGACCTTGGCGAGGATGCGGTGATTCTGTCCAACAAGAAGGTAGCTGGCGGCCTCGAACTGACCGCCACGGTGGAGTACGCCAAATCGGTACAGGTACAAAAGCGTGACCCGGCGCCGGGCAGATTTGCGTCGGCCATGGCTGAACATGCCCAGAAGCTGGAGCGTGAGGAACTGGCGCCTGCGGTCGAGGAGCGTGCGCGGGCTCTGAACAAGGCCCTGGCCTCGGCACGGGAAAAATTGCTGCGGGCAGAGGCCGAGCCTGACGAGGATCACGTGCAGATTTCCACGCCGTTTCTGGATGCAGAGCGGGATACGCAGGTCAGTACCGGTGAGCCCCGGCGGGCGACCGCATCTCCGGCTTCCGAACCAGCTGCCCGGCAGGCCCGCAGCGCGGCAGTCAATGAGCCCGCCATGGAAAGCATGCAGGCGGAACTGCGCACCATGCGCAACCTGATCTCGCAGTGCTTTGGCAATCTGGCCTGGGAGCGCATGGCGAGCCGGGACCCGGATCAGGCAGCCATTCTCGAGCGGTTGGTCCGAATGGGGCTTGATGGTGCCTTCTCGCGACGGTTCCTGCAGGAACAGGTCATGACGGGTGATGATCAGGCGAACTGGCGCACGACACTGGCACGGCTCAGCAAGTGCCTGCCCATCCACAAGGAAGATCTCACTGAAACGGGGGGTGTCTTCGCTCTGGTGGGCCCCACCGGGAGTGGCAAAACCACCACGATTGGCAAGATTGCTGCGCGGTTTGCGCTGCGCAACGGCGCGGAGCAGGTGGCCCTGGTCACCACGGACACGCACCGGATCGCGGCGCACGAGCAGTTGCGGGCCTATGGGCGGATTCTCAACGTTCCGGTGCGCGTGGTGGATGCCCGGCATTCTCTCAAGGAAGTGCTGGATCAGCTCCGCAGCCGGAAACTCGTACTGATCGATACTGCGGGGCTGCATGCCGGCAGCGGCGAGTTCCAGCATCAACTGGACATGCTCCGCTCAGACCGGCGTGTCACGCCCATACTGATGTTGCCGGCCACCAGCCAGATGCGCGTCCTGCAGTCTGTCTGCCGGGCGCATGACCGACTGCGTCCCGCCGCATGTATACTCTCGAAGCTGGACGAAGCAGGCCGCCTCGGGGATCTGCTGAATGTGGCAATCTGGGAGCAGTTGCCGGTCGCCTACATCACGGATGGCCCGCGCGTGCCGCATGATCTGCGACTGGCTCGTCCGCATGCACTGGTGAGTCGGGCTGTGGCCCTGCTGCAGGATACCGAGCGGGAAGACCAGGAGCTGGCGCTTCGCGCCGCCGCAGTGAGCGGTGCGGCCTGATTCGGGCAGAAGGGGAAGGACAGTCGGATGATGCAAGTATGAGCGGGCGGCCCAAGCAGGTTATCGGCGTGACAGCCGGAAAGGGTGGCGTAGGCAAGACCAATGTCGCCGTGAACCTCGCCATGGCCCTGGCTGCCCACCAGCGCCGGGTGGTCCTGCTGGATGCGGATCTCGGGTTGGGCAACGTCGATATCATGCTCGGCCTGAAGGCGCGTCATACGCTCGATGATGTCCTGCGCGGGGATGCCTCGCTGCTGGACGTCCTGGTCAACGGACCCGGTGGTATTCGGATCGTGCCGGCATCTTCC
>JBFKXW010000341.1:0-3356 GCA_041637915.1 Pseudomonadales bacterium
ATAGTAGTCATGCGGCAGGCTGGTCACGTGCACCAGTCCCTCGGCATAGAGGTCATCCAGCAGCACGAAAAACCCGAAACCGGTCACCGCGCTGACAGTGCCCTCAAACACCGCGCCGACATGCGTCTCCATGTACTCGCATTTGAGTGTGTCGGTTGCATCGCGCACCGCCTCATCAGCACGGCGCTCAGTAATGGAGGCATGCTCGCCCAGCTTTTCCAGTTCCGGAAACGGGTAGGGGTAGATATCCTCTTTGGCCAGTGGCGGCGCACCTGGGACACGCTGTACCGCCTCTGTTTTTCGCTTGCTGCGAATCACACTGCGCAGCGCCCGGTGCACCAGCAAATCCGGATAACGTCGAATCGGCGAGGTAAAGTGGGTGTAGGCTGGATACGCCAGACCGAAGTGCCCGATGTTCTCCGGTGTGTACAGGGCCTGCTTGAGAGAGCGCAGCATGACCGTCTGCAGCAAGGGCAGTTCCGGCTTACCCTGAATCTGGCTCAGCAGCTTCTGATAGTGTGCCGGCGTCGGTTTGTCGCCGCCACCCAGATTCAGCCCGAACCCACCGAGAAATTCGCGCAGATTGGCGAGCTTTTCGGCCTCCGGGCCTTCATGGACACGAAACAGTCCGGGCAGCTTGTGGTCGATCAGGAAGTTGGCAGCGCTGACATTCGCGCACAACATGCATTCCTCAATGATGCGATGGGCGACATTGCGCTCCACCGGCACAATGCGCTCGATCTTGCGCCGCTCGCCAAACTCGATGCGCGTCTCCACCGTTTCAAAGTCGATTGCGCCGCGTTTCTCACGCGCTGCACGCAGGGCTTCATACAACGCATGCAAATTGCGGATGGGATCCTGCAGTTCCGGTCGATCGTGCAGCGGGTTGCCCCTGGCGCGAGCGTCAGGATGCTCCAGCCAGCTACCCACCTGCGTGTAGGTGAGCCGCGCCTGGCTGTGCATGATGCCTTCCCCGAAGGTCCACCCGGTCAGCCGCCCCTGCGCAGAGATCCGCATGTCTGCGAACAGGCAGAGCCGGTCCACTGCCGGATTGAGTGAACACAGGCCGTTGGAGAGCTTTTCCGGCAGCATCGGCACGACCTGTCCCGGAAAATAGACCGAGGTGCCGCGATCCTGTGCGGACAGATCCAGCTTTGACCCCACCTTCACGTAGTGGGAAACATCCGCGATCGCCACCACCAGCCGCCAGGCACCACGACCGGCCGGCTCGCAATAGACGGCGTCATCGAAGTCCTTGGCATCCTCGCCATCGATCGTGACCAGCGGCAGATCGCGCAGATCAACCCGATGCTTGCCGTCACGACTGCTGACAGCGTCCGGCAGACGCTCTGCCTCGCGTATAACGCCAGCCGGCCACTCGTGCGGAATGCCATGTGCGCGCAGCGCCACCTCGATTTCCATGCCCGGTCCCCGCACCTGGCCAAGCACCTCGCGTACCCGCCCAACCGGGCTGGACCGGTCCGACGGCGGCTGGGTGATTTCCACCACGACCACCTCGCCGTTGCGAGCATTGTTGCGGCCCTCCGGAGGTACCTGTACATCCTGACTGATGCGCGGATTATCCGGCACCACAAAGCTGACTCCACCCTCGCGGAAGTAGCGTCCGACCAACTCCTCGTTGGCGCGCTCCAGGACCTCGACAATCACGCCCTCCAACCGGCCCCGGCGGTCCTGCCCGCGCTCCCGAACGAGCACCCGGTCCCCATCCATGACCCGGCGCATCTGCCGCGCATGCAGGTAAAAATCCTCCCCGCCCTCCTCGGGAATCGCGAATCCGTAGCCATCGCGATGACCTCGCACGCGCGCCCTGACCAGATCCATGCGCTTCACGAGCCCGTAATGACCCGCACGATCGCGCAGAATCTGGCCCTCCCGCTCCATGGCCCGCAGGCGGCGATGCAGGCTGCGAATGTCCTCCTCATCAATCCCCAGCAGTGCATGCAGGCGATCGGCCGGGACCGGCCCGGTCTGACTGCCCAGCAGTTCCAGCAGATATTCACGACTGGGGAGAGCAGAACCGTACTTTCCCATTTCACGCGCGTAGTGCGGATCCTGTTTCTTCCATTTGCCCATACGGAAAACTTCTTCCCTAATAGATACTTATGATGATACGCGCAATTTGGGGATCACTGGGGAAAGATTGACAGCGGCGAGCCACATCGGTACATTCTCGCGCCTGCCTGGCCTAGCAGTCGGCAGACCGCTCTTTCTCCACCTTTCCATCATGAAAAAGGCTGGAGGCACCGATGCCGAGGTGGCGGAATTGGTAGACGCGCATGGTTCAGGTCCATGTGGGGGCAACCCCGTGGAGGTTCAAGTCCTCTTCTCGGCACCATCTAATTCAAACACGTACCAGACTTACCAGCGCGGTTCGTGACGAACAGGGCGCATTTCCACACACGCGCCCTCGCATGGAAGGTTTTCAGCCCACCGCGTTTCCGATCCGGCCGGCGTCACAATCGCACCATCGAAACGCCTGGGCCGTGGCACCGGCGCCGAGCCGCGTGCCCGACCCCGCGCCCTCCCCTGCGTCCGGCGCCGATGCCGATTTCGATTGACGAACTGAACAACGCGCCGGCCGGCCACCGCCAACGCTCCCTGCCCGGACTAATGTGAGCATATTTCCATTCGGAAACAAGCTTTTCCGGGGCCGGCACTCGGCAGCGGCGCTGCCGTAATTCTTCTGCATGGCAGGGAAATTTTCGCTACTATCACTTGGATCATTCCTCTCCTGCAGCGCGTGAAAGCGTGTCGCCACAGGATGCCAGGTCGCCCGTGCAGGCAGCACATCACCGAACATCAGACGCAAGAAGCGATGAGCGAGCAACAGAACGATAACCCCACCTCGGAGGATCCGGGTCTGCCGGAAGCCGACCGGGCGAAAGACCATGTTTCGCACGGCGGCCGGGCCGAAAATATGTACGTGATCGGCATCGGCGCATCGGCCGGCGGGCTCGAGGCGCTGGAGCGTTTTTTCCGCGCGATGCCGACCAACACCGGCAATGCATTCGCGGTGGTGCAGCATCAGTCGCCCGACTTCAAGAGCCTGATGAGCGAATTGTTGGAGCGTTTTACGGACATGCCGGTCATCACGGTCCACGGTCCGGAACCGGTCAAGCCAGATCACATCTACCTGGTCCCACCTGGCAAGGAACTGGTTGCGTCCGACACCAACCTGCTATCGCGTGAAAGGCGCAAAGACGGCGTCCTGTTCCTGCCCATCAATTCTTTTTTTCGCAGCCTGGCCGCCAACTGGGGTGACCAGGCCGTTGCCATCGTGCTGTCAGGCACTGGTTCGGATGGAAGCAACGGCGCGCTGGACGTCCGGGATGCCG
>JBFKXW010000342.1:0-3355 GCA_041637915.1 Pseudomonadales bacterium
CCTGGGCACGCTGTCCCGTTATACGACTCCTCCCGGGGCCTTGTACGATGTTTACCCCTTGCACTTCCTGACCACGGCCGCACTGGAAGCCATGCGGGCGCATTACCCGGAGGGCGATTTCCGCGTCGAGCGGTATCGTCCCAATTTCCTGATTGAAACCGATCCCGGTTTGACCGGCATCATCGAAAACGAATGGCGGGGACTGGATCTGCGTGTCGGTGACGCACTGATTCGCTGCAACGTCCCCACCATCCGCTGTTCCATGCCCGGCGCCGCGCAACCAGGGATAGAGAAGGATCCGAACATTCCGCGGGCGCTGATGAAGTATGCCGATCAGCACCTGGGCGCCTATGCCACCCCGCGAAATACCGCGCAGATTCGCGTGGGTGATGTGGTGGAGGTCGTGCCAAAGCCGTCGAGCAATGTGTACTTCTGGTTTGATGCCGTGGGGCGAAGAATCAAGTCGAACATCATCAAGGTGACCGGCCATCTTGCGGAATGGCAGTACCGAAAATCCGAGCGTCCGGCCCGGCGACCCCAATCCGTTGTTCCAAAGGGTTTTCGTCCCTATACGCTGGTTGACCGGCAGCGGGAGTCGGAAGACATCACCTCCTTCTGGTTCGAGGATCCTGCCCGCAGCGAATTGCCGCGTTACGTGCCGGGCCAGCACCTGGTGCTGGCTGTTCCGCAGCCGGATGGAGGCTTTGTATATCGTCCATATTCCCTTTCCTGCGGCAGCCGGGAAAGGGGCCGCTACCGGATCTCGGTCAAGCGGGAAACTGCGCAGGAAGATGGCCAGACCCAGGTGGGTAAAGGTTCCGGCTGGCTGCACGATCTCAGTGCGATAGGCGATAGCATCGCGATCAAGGACCCGGGCGGGCAGTTCGCGGACGTGCCCACCGACACCTCTGCACTGATCCTCATCAGTGCCGGAATCGGCATCACGCCTTTCCTGTCGATGCTGCACGCGATCGCAGCCGAGAACCCGGGCCGCAATGTGAAGCTGTTTCACGGCATTCGCTCGGCGCAGGATTTCGCCTTTCAACGTGAACTGCAGGCCCTGCAGCAGCAGTTGCCCAACTTCGAACTGAGGGTTTTTGTCAGCCAGCCAGGTGCGGAGGCGCTGGCGCCGCCGATGCAGGCGGGCCGGATGCATCTAGATCAGGTTCCCGTGATGCAGGCACTCCAGGCGGATTCGCACTTCATGATCTGCGGCAAGCCCGCGTTCAGCAAGGCGATGCATGACGGGCTGCTTGAAGCGGGCGTGGATGACGCCCGGGTTCATTACGAGAGCTTCGGCGCCAGCCAGATGATCGATCACAGCGACCGGAGCCGCTACGAGGTCCGCTTCACGGACAGCCAGCATACCGTCAGCTGGGACCCACAGCAGGAAAGCCTGCTGACCTTCGCGGAAGAGCAGGGCATCGAGGTGGCATCCGGGTGTCGGTACGGCGCCTGCCAGGCCTGTGAGGCGACGCTGCTGTCCGGCGAGGTGATCTATCCGCCGGAGGTTCAGCCGCCGGCCGGAAAGAACAGGGTCCTGCTGTGTTCCGCACGTCCAAAATCGGATATTGAACTGGCGCTGTAGATGAGGCTTTTCACTGTGTCCGTGGATTGCGCGCCGGCTAACGCCAATCCCCTGAATGAGTTGACCGTACTCCTGTTCTCCTAGAATGGAGTCGTAGGAGGTTGGGTTCGTGTCATCGAATATCTGTGAGTCCTGTGGGCAGATCATTCCGGAGATGGCCGCGGTGTGCCCACACTGCGGAGCGAGAAGGTCGAGGCTGCCGCGGCGCAGGAAAGCACAGGCAGGAGAATCCGCGTCGAAGCCACAGGGCAGCATCAGCGGTGAGTGGATCGGCGCCTCGTTGCTGCTGGGCGTCGGCCTCGGGCTGCAGGCGGAGAACGCCGGCTGGTACGAAGCGCCCTATCGCGGATACATCATTTCCGCTGTCTGCCTGTCGCTGCTGGTCCTGCTCCGGTTGCGCAACTGGTGGCGGGATCGTTAACGGCCGGCCGATTCCAAAACCAAAAAAGTCAGTGCCGCTCGTGCCTCAACGCGTTTCCGTACGCAGCGTGTAGTCCGCCGGACACGCCACCCGGTCGGCAAGCATGACCCTGCAGAGAAAATTCACGCTCGCCGCGACGACATCGCTTTCCCAGTCTTTCCAGGGCGTGTGTCCGCCTTCCGGGTAGAAGACCCACTCGCAGCCGTTGTTCATGCCCTTGGCCAGCGTGCAGGCCTGCAAGCCCAGTGCGGCCGGCACCGTGGTGTCCGCGCCGCCGTGGAACATGAGGAACGGCGGGTCACCGGGTTCGATGTGATCGGGATCCGCGGCGCCGGAGACCGCCACCACGCCTGCCACTTCCGAGGACACGCCGGGCGTGCCGCTTTCGCCCGGGTCCTCGGTATTGATGGCGGCCTGCAGCGCGGTGATCGCGCCGGCGGACGATCCGCCCACCGCGATGCGGTCGGGATCAATATTGAACCTTGCTGCATTGGCGCGCAGGTATCGCACGGCAGCCAGCATGTCGTGGTGTGCGTCGCGCAGCGTGTCCGAATCGCCGATCGCGGCTTCCACGATCAGTTCCTGGTTCGGCTTGGACCCCGCGGTGCCCTCGGGCCGGAGCCGGTAGTTGATCGTCGCCACCACGTAACCGTGGTTGGCCATGCGGCGCATGTAGCCGGCGATTTCCGCCACCTTGCGGTTGCCGTTCTTGAAGGAACCCCCATGTGCGAACACCAGCAGTGGCCGGTTCCCGGCATAGACCAGCCTGTTCTTGTTTTTGACCTGCAGCACCGGCCGGTACAGGTCGAGGAAGAGCAACTCGTTCTCGCCCCTGGCGTTGACCGCCACGCCGTACTGGATGTCTTCCTGGTACACCACTGTCGTGTAGGTCGGTTCCAGGAATTCCCGCGGCTGCGTGCCTTCCTCCGCCGTGGTGGCGGGGGAGATGCACAGCAAGATCATGCACGCCAGCGTTGACGCCCATTCACGTCCGAGCCCTTTCATACTTGCCGCCTCCTGAAACCATGCTTACAAACCGGCGCAGAATGTCAGCCGGTGCCGACCTGGCCATCCTTCAGCCTAGGGTAATGCGGGCCGTTCGCCCATAGTAGAAAACCTGCAATGGAACCGGGAAGTATTGCTGCCGTGGTGACCAGGCATCAATATGGCCCGCCTCTTTCAGCGGCTCATCTTCTCCACCAGCGCATCGAACCGCTTGCGTGTCACCGGCTTGTTCTCCGCCGCGAGGGCACGGACCACGTCGTCGAGGCTGCGGGCGCCCTTGCTGGACTCGCGGATGCGCTGGTCGATGTCGCGCAGCACGCCGACCGCCCGCGCGGTGACCG
>JBFKXW010000343.1:0-3346 GCA_041637915.1 Pseudomonadales bacterium
CCGCCGGGGTTGCCGGATAACGACCGGGTCGTAACGGCGGCCCTGCGTCGTGCCGGCGCGTTGCGACTGGAAAGTCTTGATGCGGTATACACCGCCGTGGAGGGCATGACGCGGATGCGCACCCTCTACGGGGAGCGCCTCGCCATTCTCAGTAATGGTTTCGGGCCGGCAGTGGTGGCGACCGACCAGTTGCAGGCGCGTTCGGGGATCCTGGCGGAGCTGTCAGAGGAATCGTTGCGATCACTCCGCGGTGTGTTGTGGAAACACTGGGAAGGTGGCAACCCGGTGGACATTCAGGCGGAAGCAGAACCGGCACGCTATGTCGCGGCGCTGCAGGTGCTGGCGCGGGATCCAGGGGTGGACGCGGTGCTGGTGCTGCATGCGCCGACGCACGCCGCACCCAGCATGGAGACGGCACAGGCCGTGATCGAAAAAGCCGGGAATATCGGCAAGCCGGTGTTGTGCGGCTGGCTCGGCAAGGAGACTGCCGCACCGGCGCGGCGGCTGCTCGAGCAGGCCGACATCCCCTGTTACTCGACACCGGGTAAGGCCGTGAATGCCTTCATGTACATGGTCGAGCGGGGGCGCAGTCTGGCGGAGTTGTCCGAGACGCCGCCGCTGCGTCTGGAGGACGGTTCGCGCAACCGCCGCGAGGTGCTGTCGCTGGTACACCAGGCACAGCAGCAGAAACAGGAGCACTTGTTGCCGGCGGACGTGTCACAGGTGCTGGTCCGTTATGGCATCGACTACGCCACTGCAGAGTTCGTGGAGTCTGCCGAGGGCGCGGTGGTCGCCGCAGAGGCATTGGGCTACCCGGTGGCAGTGCGTGTGCTTCATGAACAGGACTGCCTGCCCTTTCAGGGGCGCGTCGAGCGCCGGCCGTCTTTCGATCCCATCGCGATGGATGTGCGCAATGCTGCGCAACTCGATTTTCAGATCATCAATCTGACCGAGCAGATTGGGCAGCTGTGGCCGAAAAGTCGTGTGTTCGGATACGAGGTCCAGCGCATGCGTCGCGGCCTGAATTCGCTGAAAGCCGGGGTGGGGGTTACCCGTGATCCGCTTTTCGGTCCGGTGATCTTCTTCGGCAGCGGTGGCACTGCCGCCGAGGTGGTGCGCGACGTGCGCATTGGTTTGCCGCCGCTGAATGCCAATCTGGCGCGTGACATGATCTGCGGCACGCGCGTGGCCGATGCACTGCGGGATCGCGGGGAGGAGGGCGAGAAAAACCTGCAGCAACTCACCGATCTGCTGGTACGGGTTTCCGACCTGGTGGTGGACGTGCCGCGGATCCGGCTGCTGGAACTGCGACCACTGGTGATCAACCGCATGGGCATCTGCGTACTCAATGCCAAGATCGGACTGGGTGAGCCGGCCGAGCTCGCCATCCGGGCGTATCCGGAGAATCTCGAAGAGGCCGCCCAGCTCAGGTCCGGGCGGGGGGTCCTGATGCGCCCGATTCGTGGCGAAGATGAGCCCGCTCATCAGCGTTTTCATGAACGACTCAGTGAACGCACGGTGTATTTCCGCTTTTTCCAGTACCGCAGCAAGCTCACGCATCGCGAACTGGCCCGCATGACGCAGATTGATTATGACCGGGAAATGGCTTTCGTGGCTGTTGACCCTGCAGAGCCACTGGAGACCCTGGGCGTGGTCCGGAGCTGGGCTGATGCGGACCTGGCCCGGGCAGAATTTGCGGTGGTGGTGCGGGATGACCTGCAGGGCGAGGGTCTGGGGAAACGGCTGCTGCAGAAAATGATTGATTACTGTCGTGAGCGGGGTATCGAGGAGCTGTTTGGCGATGTGCTTGCAGAGAATGAAGGGATGCGCGGGCTGGCCACCCGCCTTGGATTCATCACGGAGCCGGGCGAGGAAGATGGCATCGTCCGGGTGCGGCTGAAACTAACTGTCGCTGCCTAACATGGGGCCGAGTCGTTCCCAGACATTCTGCAGGATGCCGGGCTGCATCTCCGGGCCCGGATGGATGCCGTCGGACTGCAGGTGGTGAAGCTGATCCTCCATGCCAAAAAGCAAAAATGGGACCAGCTCCACATTGCTGGCCTGGGCCACCTCAAGGTAGGCGCGCTGGAAGGACTCAGTGTACTCCGCCCCATAGTTGGGCGGTAATTGCATGCCGAGCAAGAGGACGCGTGCGCCCGCCTGCCGGGCTTTCTCGATCATGGCCGTCAGGTTGGCTGCCATGCGGGCAATGGGTTGCCCACGCAGTCCATCGTTACCGCCCAGTTCCAAAATCATCAGATCGGGGTCGTGCTTTTGCAGGAGTGGGTCGAGCCGGAACAATCCGCCTGCGGTGGTGTCTCCACTAATGCTCGCGTTGACGACCTGATGCGGAAGCTGCGCCTTCGCCAGTTTTGCGCGGAGCAGGTCTACCCAGCCGGTGCCGGTTTCCAATCCGTACCCGGCGCTGATACTGTCTCCGAGCACGAGTATCGTGGGCGGTTCATCCGCCGCCCGCACCCACAGGGAAACGGACAACAGGAGCGTGCTGAGCAGTGCAATACAGGTACGTCGTAGCATGACTGATTCCGATATTATTCTGGAGGCCGAGGGCCTCGGTAAAACGGTTGCCACCTCCGAGCAGGAGCTGGTCATCTTGGCCGCGGTGTCGCTGCGGATCAAGGCCGGTGAGAGCGTGGCGATTGTCGGTGCCTCCGGCTCCGGCAAATCAACCCTGCTCAGCCTTCTGGCGGGTTTGGACATCCCCTCCACCGGCAAGGTTCAACTTTGCGGCGAGGACCTCTCAGCGCTCAGCGAAGATGGTCGGGCGCGGGTGCGGGCCAACCGGGTGGGCTTCGTGTTTCAGTCCTTCCAGTTGCTCGACAGCCTCACGGCGCTGGAGAACGTGTTGTTGCCCATGGAACTGGCGGGCAATGACCAGCCGGAACTGGCCCGCGACTGGCTGGGCCGGGTCGGGCTGGAGACCCGGGCCGGGCACTATCCCCGGCAACTCTCGGGCGGCGAGCAGCAACGGGTCGCGATCGCCCGCGCTTTTGCCGCCAACCCGGCCATATTGTTCGCCGACGAGCCCACCGGGAACCTGGATACCACCACCGGGCAGCGCATCATTGAACTGCTGTTCGAGCTGAATGCGGATCACGGCACCACGCTGGTACTGGTCACGCATGATGCGCAACTCGCGGCGCGCTGCGATCGCTGTCTGCATATCGATGCCGGCAGGCTGGTGCGCGAAACGGCAGACGCAGCGTGAGATCGTTGTCGCTGGCATGGCGGCTGTGCCTGCGCGAATGGCGTGCAGGTGAGTTGCGGGTACTCGCAATTGGTCTGCTGGTTGCCGTTGCCACCGTCACCGCAATTGGTCTGTTTA
>JBFKXW010000344.1:0-3344 GCA_041637915.1 Pseudomonadales bacterium
ATTCTGCAGGGCCGGGGAATCCTCTGCGGCATTGCGGAAACGAGTCTGTAGCGCGCCCAGGATCGCTGCCTTGCCCTGGGACAGTGCTGCGGCTCCGGACTCTCGCTCGTAGAGTGCACGCAGTTCCTGGCGTGCTTCTGCGACCAGCGCCACGAAAGCGCGACGCGCCGCCTGGCGGCGTGCCTGTTCCTCCAGCAATTCCGGACGCCCGATGTGATGCATCCAGCGGTGCGTTCCCTCCCGTTCGACGAAGCTCGCCAGTCCCTCATTGAAATCAGTTTCCCCGGGTACATAGGCCACCTGATGCGCCAGTTCGTGGAAGAGCAGGGCAGCCAGATCGATATCGTCGTCGTACAGAAAGGTGTTCAGCAGCGGATCTGAAAACCATCCCAGCGTGGAGTAGGCGCGGACCCCGGCGATGTAGGTGTCATAGCCGGCTTCCTTCATTTCACCCGCGAACGCCTCGGCATCTGCGCGGGAGAAGTAGCCTCGATATGGTGCGCAACCGGCGATCGGAAAACACCAGGTATGCGGCTTCACCGAAAAGCGCGGAGCTGCATAGACCGCCCACAAGGCGGGGGAACGGCGCAGATCCACGTACGATGAGTAGGTGTCACCGACCGGCAGAGCGAGCGATTCCCGGGCAAATTGCAGCACCCTGTCCGCGTACAGAAGCTGCTCGCGCAGGCTCGCTTCGGTGTCTTCGTCAGCCAGTAGGTCAGCGACCGGCTGACGCCCGCTGAGAATCTCCCACTGCCCACGCGCCAGCTGGCTGTAGTAGGCGACGCTCTGGCACCCCCCGAGGAAAAGCGCTGCGCTGATCAGGATCCAGGGAAAACACATTCCGGTTCTGAGCGGCAAGATGCACCTGCTGGGTCGGGCGGCCAGCCCTTATTCTATGCTAGTGTCCGGGCGCGGATTTTTCAGGTGCCGTGAATATTCGGGAGGGGCTGTTGAACAACCTGATCGGGCCGGATGGCCAGCCACAGTACGGTGTGCTCGAGGAGCCGGTAGATCTCGTCAATTACCGGGACTTTGATCTTCGGAATACCATGAACGCGCGCCGTGCCCGCTGGCTGCGCTACTGGTGTGCAAATCAGTTCCAGTTCATCGGTATTCTCAGCCCGGAACTGATCGCCGGAGTCGCCGTCGTCGATCTGAAGTGGGTCAGCAATGCGTTCGTCTACTTCTACGACGTGCGTCAGCAACGCTACACAGAGTCCAGCTTCATCATGCCGTTTGGCTGGAAAACCTACATGGAAAATGCGCCGGATCGTGGCGAGTGCAGTTTTGAACAGGGTGCCAACCGGGTCGAGATCAGTGCCACTGCGAAGCCGCGCACGCGCCGCATCAGTGTGCGACTGGGTACCGGGGAAAGTCTCTTTGCACTGGTTGAGGAGCCGGATGCGTTTCAACCCCTGCGCGTCTGCACACGCGCCGGCTACACCGGATGGGTCTACACGCAGAAAGCGGCTGCATTACCCGTGATGGGCAGTGTGCATTGTCATGGTCGGTCGTGGGATCTGCGGGAAATCCGTGCGCTGGCCAGCTATGACTGGAGCCTGGGCTTCATGCGCAGGGAAACGTTCTGGAACTGGGGTTGCATGGCCGGCTGGGCGGATCGGCGCCATTCCGTGGGCATGAATCTGGCCGCAGGGGTGAACGAAACCTCCTTCACGGAGAACGGGTTCTGGTACGACAAGGCGTTCACCAAGGTGGACATGGTCAATTTCGAGTTTGATCGCGATCTGCCCAGCGCGCGCTGGCGAATGCAGTCCAATGATGGGCGTGTGAATCTGCAGTTTGAACCGCACGGCCGTCGCGGTGAGCGCAAGCATGCCGGGCTGATCGTTTCGAATTTCAACCAGATGTTCGGCTTTTACACCGGTGAACTGGTGACCGCAGCGGGTAAAAAGGTCCAGGTCGAGGGGATTCCGGGTTTCGCGGAGGACCACTACGCAAAATGGTAAGGGCCTCCACAGGCACCGCCACGGTCATTTTTGCAGCATTTTCACCATCGCCCGCACCACGAAGCGGGGTGTGAAGCGAATCAGGAACGCCCCGAGCCAGTTTTTCAGGCCTGGAATCACGATTGGCTTGTTGGCGCGCAGTCCGTCGATACCGGCTCGTGCGACCGCCGCCGAGGTCATGGTGCCCATCCTGAACAGCAGGGAACTCTCCATGTCGGCCTCGGCTGCAAAACCGGTTGCCGTCGCGCCCGGGCAGAGACAGGAGACATGCACCCCCCGACTGCGTACTTCCTCGTACAGCCCCTCGCTGAAGGAAAGCACGTAGGCCTTGGTCGCGTAGTAGACACTCATCCAAGGGCCGGGTTGGAACGCGGCTGTGGAAGCCACATTCAGAATGCCCCCGCGACCACGCTCCAGCATGGCTGGCAGTAGTTGCCGGGTCAGTTCGGTCAGCGCGGTGACGTTGACCTGCACCATGTTGACCTGACGAGCGCAGTCCAGATCAGCGACCGTACCGCGCAGCCCAAAACCGGCATTGTTCACCAGTACGTCCACCTGCAGATTGCGAGATTGCAATGCACTGCAAAGGGTCGGGACGGCGTCGGGCGCACCCAGGTCCTGGGAAATAACCTCCACCTGGATATTGTGCTTTGCACGCAGTTCGTCTGCGAGTTGATTCAGCCTGTCGGTGCTACGGGCCACCAGGATCAGATTGCTCTGCTGCGCGGCAAAAATACGCGCCATGTCGAGGCCGATGCCCGAGGACGCGCCGGTAATCAGGACCGATTCACTGCTCATGGAATTCTCCGCTCTGTCAGTATTTGAAATGCTTGATCTCTTCACCCTTGCTGCCGATTTCCGTCATCGCCTCGATGCCGATGTTGAGGTGGATATCGACCCATTTGTGGGTAACGGTGTGATCTGACTCCTCTGTTTTCACGCCTTCCGGAGTGATGGGCACGTCGGAGACCAGCAGCAGCGCGCCACGCGAAATCTCGTTGTGATGTCCGACGATAAACAGGGTGGCTGTTTCCATGTCGATGGCGACCGAAGTGAGATTCTGCAGCCGTTGCAGGAAATCGAGGTCGTGCTCCCACACGCGCCGGTTCGTGGTGTACACGACGCCGGTCCGGTACTCCAGGTCGCGTTCCACCAGGCAGTCAGAGACAAACTTGTGCAGTTTGAAGGAGGGCAGCGCCGGTACTTCTGGTTGGAAGTAGTCATTGCTGGTGCCTTCGCCGCGAATAGCGGCGATGGGCAGAATGAAATGCCCGATTTCTGTAGACGCCTTCAAGCCGCCACACTTGCCCAGAAACAGCACACCTTTGGGTGCACGGGCACTGAGCAGATCCAGGATGGTGGCCGCATTGGCGG
>JBFKXW010000345.1:0-3269 GCA_041637915.1 Pseudomonadales bacterium
CAGGAAGACCAGACCCTGACGGCAGATACCGATGGGATCTCCGATGCCGATGGCTTGGGCGAGATGAATTACCAGTGGCTGCGTGATGGTCAGCCCATCACCGGTGCCACCGGGGGCACCTACACCATTGGCGATGCCGATGTGGGTCGTGCGATCAGCGTGGAGGTTTCCTACACCGATGCCGGCGGTACGCTGGAAACGCTGCGCAGTGCCGACACCGGCCCGGTGGCCAATGTGGATGATGCGCTGGTCGGCACGGTGCAGATGCAGGGTGTCGCTGAAGTCGGCGGCGTGCTGCAAGCGCAAACCGACGGGCTGTCCGATGCCGACGGTATGGGTTCTTTCAGCTATCAGTGGCTGCGCGATGGCGCCGTGATCGAGGGTGCGGATACCGATCTCTACACCGTTGCACCGGAGGACGCCGGGACCCGGATTCAGGTAGAGGTGGTGCACACCGATGCGCAGGGTGGTGTCGAGAGCGTGCTTTCTGGTGCCAGCAGCGCCATCCCGCTGCCACTGACCACCGCCCTGGCGGAGGACGGCCGGAGCACGGACACCGTCGTTCCGCCCGTCACCAGCACAATCATCACGTCACCGACGGTGGAGGAGACCTCGCAGACCCGCCAGCAGGCCGAGCAGGAGGGGCGGGAAGCCCAGCAGGAGGCCACGCGCCAGCAGGACGCGGAAGAAGCCGCTGAGAAGGCCGAGAAAATGGCTGAAACGGAGGCGGAAGCTGAGCAGGAGGCCAAGGAAGCGAGGGAAGCTGCCGAGGAGGCCGCGCGGGAAGCCGTTGCACGGGAAGCCAGCGCCGAGCAGGAGGCCGCCGCCGAGGAAGCCGCTGAAGCCCAACGGGAGGCCGAGCAGGCTGCCGAGGCAGATGCCCGTGAAAAAGATGCAAGGGCCGCCAGCGCGGCGATCGACGAACTGGCCCTGGCCAATGTGCTGAACCAGACGGACGCCGCAAGAATGCCGGGTGTGGACGCGCAAACGCCGGTGGATCCGTCCATTCTGGCGACACTGGACCTGAATCGGCTCAACCTGCCAGACGCGACCCTGGAATCGCTGGAGCGCGCCAATTTCGATGTGGACATCGATAGCGAGGAATTCGTCCGGGAACTGGAGCAGATTGAGCGCGACCTGTCAGAGCGCAGTGATGGCATGACGGAGGAAGAGCGTCAGGTGCGGGATGCGGCGATCGGCGTGACGACGAGTTTCACAGCGGGCTTTGTCAGCTGGGTGCTCCGGGCCGGTTCACTGGCGGCGAGCTTCATGAGTGTTCTACCTTTCTGGAAGCAACTCGATCCCTTGCCGGTACTGAGCAAGGACTCCGACGAGGAAAAGAAGGACAAAGAAGGTGACGACACGGCCGAGAACGGGGAAGATGCCCAGAAAGATCAGGAGGGCTCCGAAGTCGACAAGATGTTCGACAAGGACTGATGCCGTTCCGGCGCTGACATGCTGAAGTTTCTCGCCTCGCCACTGGTCCGGCTCAGTTTCGGGCTGGTCTTGCTCACGGTCGCGATCCTGTTGGTCGTCGACCTGCTGGGCTTTGTGCCGGACACCACCAAGGCGGAGTTACAGGCGCGCAAGATCATCGCGGAGTCGGTGGCGGTGCAGATGTCTGCCAGCGTCTCCGCGGAAAACCTGTTTGCAGCTGAGCCCATGCTGCGCTCCGTGGTGAATCGGAACGGCAATGTGCTGTCCGCTGCCGTGCGGGATCGTGAAAACAAGATTGCCTTTCAGGTCGGTGACCATGTAAGTCAATGGACGTTGAAGCCGGAAGACCGTTCCACGCCGACCGAGGTGCAGGTGCCCCTGTACGATCGCAAGGGCCGCTGGGGCACCGTGGAAATCCGCTTCGAATCGCTGGAGAAAACCGGCAGCCAGTTTGACCCGCGAAACTCCTTCGTGACGCTGGTTTTCTTCATGGCCATCTCCGGGTTCGTCGCTTACCTGTTTTTCCTGAAGCGGGCACTGCGTGAGCTGAACCCCGACGCGGTCATTCCTGACCGCGTGCGCCGTGCGCTCGATGCCCTGGCCGAGGGTCTGCTGATCATCGATCAGCGCGAGTACATCGTTTTTTCCAATGCTTCTTTCGCCCGCAAGACCGGGCTCGCCTCGGAAGATCTCGTGGGGCGGTCGATCGCCGGACTGGACTGGGAACTGGAGGCAGAGGCGGGTGACCCGCCCTGGACGCGGATTCTGCACGGGGAGGAGATTCCTGCAGACTATACGCTGCGTCTGAGCACCCGCTTTGATGCGGTGTACAAATTTTCCGTGAAGGCCACACCCATTCAGTCCGATGGGTCTGCCATCCGCGGCGCGCTGCTCACTTTCGATGACATCACGGAACTGGAAGCCAAGAACGACCACTTGCGGCGTACCCTGCAGAAGCTCGAGAAGAGCCAGCAGGAGATCAAGCGGCAGAACCGCGAGCTGCACCTGCTGGCGACCCGGGATCCACTGACCGGCGCACTCAACCGGCGCTCGTTTTTCCAGGGGTTCGAGTCCCTGTTCACTGAAGCCAAGGAAAGCGGTGAGCCCCTGTGCTGCATCATGGTGGACATCGACCACTTCAAGTCCGTCAACGATACCTACGGACACGGTGTGGGGGATATCGTGATCAAGTTCCTGGCGAACCTGCTCACTGACTGCTCCCGGCCCACGGACCTGGTCGGACGTTTCGGCGGGGAAGAGTTCTGCGTCGTGCTGCCCGGCGTCCAGGTCGATGTGGCCGAGCGGATCGCGCAACGCATGCGCGTCGGGGTGAAGCAGGGTGATGGCCAGCAGTTTGACGTAGGGCTGTCCATTACCGCCAGCTTTGGTGTCTCCTCGATGGCGAATCATCCCGAATCGCATCAGGATTTGCTGGAGAAGGCGGACGAGGCACTGTACGTTTCCAAGGAAACCGGTCGGAACCGGGTGGTTTGCTTTGCGGATGGCATGCGGGAGAGGGCAGAACTGCTGCCACCCGGTGCGGAGCCGGATACGGCGGTTGAGCCGGTGCCGCTGCCGTCCGGGAAGGCATCGGCTCCACAGTCGACCGAGTCGTCGAAGGTAGAAGTCGACCTGAAGCCAGCAGCAGTGCTGCCGATGCCAGACCTGCAGCCTGACAATCAGATGGTCCACTCGCAACCGCCGGAGGACCGGCTCCGCGCGTTCGCCGCGCGCAGCCGCGCGTCCGCCGAGGAGGAGCTGCTGCTCACGCAGCGCGAGTCCAGGCTGGCCGATCGCCACCGCGTCCTCACCGCCGAGGCGCTGGCTCGCGG
>JBFKXW010000346.1:0-3264 GCA_041637915.1 Pseudomonadales bacterium
TACCCAGTATCAGGATGCGTTGTTTTGCGGCCAAACGCGTGCAGTCTCCACCCCGGCCGTGATTATCCCTGCAGGATGCTGTTCAGTGTCTCGCTCGGACGCATGGCCTGCGTGGTGCGGGTGATGTCTGGATGATAGTACCCGCCGATATCGATCGGTTCACCCTGTGCATTATTCAATTCTTCCAGGATTTTCTGCTCATTTTCAGCAATCTTCCTCGCAATATCGGTGAATTGCTTGCTCAGTTCCGCATCTTCATCCTGCGCAGCCAGTGCTTCCGACCAGTACAGTGCCAGATAGAAGTGGCTGCCGCGGTTGTCGATTTCACCGACGCGACGTTGCGGCGACTTGTTGTTCTCCAGCAGTTTTTCAGTGGCGGCGTCCAGCGTGCGAGCCAGAATCGCGGCCTTGGCGTTTTTCTGCTTTTCAGAGAGATCCTCCAGTGAGACAGCCAGTGCCAGGAATTCCCCCATGGAGTCCCAGCGCAAATGGCCTTCTTCCACCAGTTGCTGCACATGCTTGGGCGCGGAACCGCCTGCGCCGGTTTCGAACAGTCCACCGCCTGCCATCAGTGGCACGATGGAAAGCATCTTGGCGCTGGTGCCAAGCTCCAGAATCGGGAACAGATCTGTCAGGTAGTCACGCAGGACGTTGCCAGTGACGGAAATGGTGTCGAGCCCCTCGAGGAGTCGTTCCAGCGTCCAGCGCATGGCCGGTACCGGCGATGTGATCTCGATATCCAGGCCCTCGATATCATGGTCCTGCAGGTAGCACTCCACTTTCTTGCGTACTTCCCGGTCGTGCGCGCGCTTGCGGTCCAGCCAGAACAGCGTCAGTGTTCCGGTTGCCCGGGCACGGTTCACGGCCAGCTTGACCCAGTCGCGGATCGGTTCGTCCTTGGTCTGGCACATGCGCCAGATGTCGCCTTTCTCCACGGCATGTTTCAGCAGGGTCTTGCCGGTGTTCTTGTCCACGACGCGAACCTCGCCGTCTGCAGCCAGCTCAAAGGTCTTGTCGTGGGATCCGTATTCTTCCGCTTTCTGCGCCATCAGGCCGACGTTCGGGACCGAGCCCATCGTCGTCGGGTCGAAGGCACCATTGGTCTTGCAGAAATTGATGATCTCCTGATAGATCCGTGCGTAGGTGCTTTCCGGAATCACCGCCTTGGTGTCGTGCAGTTTGCCGTCCGGGCCCCACATCTTGCCACCGACGCGGATCATGGCCGGCATGGATGCATCCACAATCACGTCGCTGGGAACGTGCAGGTTGGAAATCCCCTTGTCGGAGTCGACCATCGCCATGGCAGGCCGGTACTCGTAGCAGTGACGAATGTCCCCTTCGATTTCAGAGCGGATCGAGTAGGGCAGCTTCTCCAGGTTCTGGTGCACGTTGGAGAGGCCGTTATTGGCATTGACACCAATTTCCTCGAACTCCTTCGCCCACTTCTCAAAGACTTCCCGGTAATACACTTTGACCGCATGGCCGAACACGATGGGGTGGGACACCTTCATCATGGTGGCCTTCACGTGCAGCGACCAGAGGATGTCGGTCTGCTTCGCATCCTCGAGCTGGTCTTCGAAGAACTGCCGCAGTGCTTTGCAGCTCATGAACATGGCGTCGATGATTTCACCGTCAAGCAGCGGGGTGGATTCCTTCAGGACGGTAACCTCGCCTTTCTTGTCCTCAAACTCGATGCGCACATCCGTGGCTTTTTCCACGGTCATGGAAATTTCACTGGAGTAGAAATCGCCGTGGCGCATGTGGGCGACGTGCGTGCGGGAAGCCTGGCTCCACTCGCCCATCGAGTGCGGGTGCTTGCGCACGTAGTTCTTCACGCATTGTGGGGCGCGGCGGTCAGAGTTCCCCTCGCGCAGTACCGGGTTGACCGCGCTGCCGAGTACCTTGGAGTAGCGGTCGCGGATCTGTTTCTCTTCATCGCTTTCCGGTTCATCCGGGTAATCCGGAATGTCGTAGCCCTGCGACTGCAACTCAGCAATCGCTGCCTTCAGCTGCGGGATCGAGGCACTGATATTCGGCAGCTTGATGATGTTGGCATCGGGGTCATGCGTCATCTCGCCCAGTTCTGACAACGCGTCCGGCACTTTCTGCGCATCTGTGAGCTTGTCCGGGAAGTGCGCCAGAATGCGTGCCGCCAGGGAGATGTCGCTGGTCTCGACTTCAATGTCGGCCGAGGCGGCAAATCGCTGCACGATCGGCAACAGGGAATATGTCGCCAGCATGGGTGCTTCATCAGTCAGGGTATAGGTGATCTTCGAGCTCATGTCGGGTTCCTGGTGCTTGCGATGAGTGCGGGCGGGGCGCCTGCCAGCCATGCACACATGCGCAAGGGTCAGGCTGCAGGTACCGCGCCAGTATGGACAACAGTCTAGCTGTTATCCGGCAGTTTGCCGGGTCCGCCACTTGCCTATAATCAGGCTGAATTTTGTCCAAACGGACCTGCAAAGGTGTACCGTCGGGAGCCTGGCTGTTGAAACTGGATGTCAATGAACTGGACCGGCGCTTCCGGCTGGGCCTGGTCGGCGCCACGGTGCTGTGTGGGCTGGTGCGTTTTGTGCTGGATGAGGAAAACGTCTGGGTCCATGCCCTCTTCATCGTCCTGATGGCCGGAAATGTTGGTTACTTCACCAATTTTCTGGCCATCAAGATGCTTTTCCAGCCCAAGCAGGGCCGTGTGCTGGGCTGGTCCGGGCTGGTGCCCCGCAACAAGCCGGAGATCGCCCGCAGCCTGGCGGAAAGCGTGCAGACGCAGTTGCTTTCGCCTGACATCATTCTTGCCTACATCCATGAACAGAATTTGATCGACCGGGCCACGGAGCGTTTCGGTGCCTGGGTGGATGAATTGCTGGATGAGCAGGCCGTTCGCTCCCAGATCACGACCCGGCTGGTGCACTGGTTGCGCGCGCACGGGGACGAATGGCTGAAGCTGGGCTTTGACCAGGCCGAGGGCCTGTTGCGGGAATTGGCGGCGGATCCGGAGCGGGTGCAGGAGATTTGGCGCTCGACACGTGAGCGGCTGGCCGAGTTCCTGCGGGAACGGGAAAACCGCGAGCAGCTGGTTGCCGGCATCCGCACCGTGCTGGAGCAGCAGATTCCGCGACTGGCGTCCCTGATCGACGATGCCATGGAGGCCTACCTCCGGGACCGGGATGCCGTGGGTGTGGTCGGCATGGGCCTGAAGAGGTTCCTTTCCGTCGATCGTGATGCCATCCGCGGCGCACTGGAGCGTTTCGTACAGGATCCCGA
>JBFKXW010000347.1:0-3239 GCA_041637915.1 Pseudomonadales bacterium
GGCTTCTCGGCCCTCTCTGACGAACCCGTCGGCAGGACGCAGTCCCGGGATGCCTTCGGATCGGCACAGGCGCACGCAGGGCCGCCCGAAGACTCACCGGTGATCGTGCTGTATGTGCTGGGTCGTGAAGGCAAGCGCTTTGGTGGTGAAGAGATCCTGCAGGTTTTGCTTGCCTGTGGCCTGCAGTACGGAGACATGCAGATTTTCCATCGGCATGCCGGTGTGCGGGGTGATGGTCCGTTGCAGTTCAGTGTCGCGAATGCGGTGGAACCGGGCTTTTTCGATCTGGATCGGATGAATGAACTGGCCACGCCGGGCCTGACCTTCTTCATGGAGATGCGTCCGGGCACGGACGTGGAGCAGTCCTTCGAATACCTGTTCGAGACGGCGAACTATATGGCGAACAAGTTGGGCGGCCAGCTGTGTGACGAGCGTCGTGATCCGCTGGAGAAATCCAGGATCGAAGCGCACCGTGAACTGGCTCGCGAGTTCGCGCAGCGTTACAGCCCCGCGCACGCCTGACCGGCGCGCGCTTCCAGATGCCCGTACGGGACGACGCCGCGCTGGCGGCGGAGATCGAGGCCTTGCGGGAGGAAATTCGCGCGCACAATTACCGCTACTATGTGCTGGATGATCCGGACATCCCGGATGCAGCCTATGACCGCCTGATGCAGAAGCTGCTTGCCTTCGAGCAGGAATACCCCGACCAGATTACACCCGACTCTCCCACGCAGCGCGTGGGTGCCGAACCGCTGTCCTCGTTTGGCACGGTCGCTCACGAGCAACCCATGCTCTCCCTTGCGAATGCGTTTTCCGAGGAGGACATGGCTTCGTTTGATCGGCGTGTTCGTGAGGGGCTGGAGCGGGATGAGGCGATTGAATACTGCTGCGAACCGAAACTGGATGGGGCGGCGGTCAGCCTGCTTTATGAGCATGGGCGGCTGGTTCGGGCGGCCACGCGCGGAGATGGTGAAACGGGTGAGGACATTACGCAGAACGTGCGGACGATCAAATCCGTCCCCTTGCGCCTGCGGGGGAATCCGCCGGCGCGCCTCGAGGTGCGCGGTGAGGTCTACATGCCGTTGGCGGAGTTCGCGCGCCTCAACGAACGGCAGCTGAGTCGTGGGGAAAAAGCCTTCGTCAATCCGCGCAACGCGGCAGCGGGCAGCCTGCGGCAGCTGGATCCGGCACTGACCGCACAGCGTCCGTTGGCCTTTTATTGCTATTCCATTGGCATCAGCGAAGGCTGGCAGTTGCCTGACAACCAGTCTGCGGTACTGGATGCGATGCGCGAGTTCGGGCTCCCTGTCAATGCAGAGATCCGGATTGCGCACGGCTCGCAGGATTGCCGCGATTATCATGCTGACCTGCTGGGGCGGCGCGGTGCACTGGCCTATGAGATCGACGGTGCCGTGTTCAAGGTCAACAGTCTGGCCGAGCAGGGCCGGCTGGGCTTTGTCTCCCGTGCGCCGCGCTGGGCGATCGCCTGGAAGTTTCCTGCACAGGAGGAAATGACCGTGCTGCATGACGTTGAGTTCCAGGTGGGTCGCACCGGTGTGCTGACGCCGGTCGCACGCCTGCAGCCGGTTTTCGTGGGTGGTGTGACGGTCAGCAATGCGACCCTGCACAACCTGGATGAGATCGAGAAACTGGATGTGCGTATCGGTGACACCGTGGTCGTGCGGCGGGCCGGTGATGTCATCCCGCAGGTGGTCAGCGTGGTACCGGACGCGCGGCCGGCAGGCGCCAGACCCATCGCGCTGCCGGCGCATTGCCCTGTGTGCGGGTCTGCAGTCGAGCGACAGAAAGGCGAGGTTGCTGCACGTTGTTCCGGCGCGCTGGCGTGTCGTGCGCAGCGGGCGGAGGGCATCAAACACTTTGCGTCCCGCAAGGCGATGGATATCGAGGGGCTGGGTGACCGGCTGGTCGAAATGCTGGTCGAGCAGGAACTCATCCATGACGTGGCAGATCTTTTCCGTCTGGATGTGAACACGCTGGCCGGGCTGGAACGCATGGGAGAAAAATCCGCTGCGAACCTGGTGGAAGCACTGGCACGCGCCCAATCAACCCGCCTGCATCGGTTCCTGTTTGCGCTGGGCATACGCGAAGTGGGCGAGAGCACTGCCAGGAACCTCGTGCGGCACTTCGGCACGCTGGAGAACATCATTGCGGCGGATGTCGATGCACTGCAGCAGGTGCCGGACATTGGCGCGGTGGTCGCCGGGCACGTTCGTGCGTTTCTGGACGAGGAGCGCAATCTCAGGATCATTCAACGGCTTCGTGATGCTGGTGTCCATTGGCCGGTAGAGAGTGCTTCTGCCGAGGCTGAACTGCCGCTGTCTGGACAGACCTGGGTGCTGACCGGCAAGTTGGAGGGCCTTACGCGGGAAGAGGCCAAGGAGAAGCTGGAGTCGATGGGTGCAAAGGTGGCAGGCAGTGTCTCGAAGAAAACCCGCTGCGTGCTGGCCGGTGCGGATGCCGGCTCGAAACTCGAGAAAGCCCGATCGCTCGGCATTGAGGTGATCGACGAGAACGAGTTTCTGCGGCGGATGCCGGCTGACTAGTTCACTCCGAGCGCCCGACAGTGCCGTAAAGACCACTTCGCAGATGCTTCAGGTGCCCATCGACCCAGGATAAGATCAACAGCTTAGAGTGCTTTCTTTGAGTGGAATGTGATCTATACTGGTCCGCATGAAAAGGATTTCATGTTGGATTGTGCTGGTATCCGGGGCGCTGGTGCTGGCAGGTTGCGCGACCACGCCGCCGCGTCAGCCCGAGGATTTGTGCCGGATCTTCCAGGAAAAGGACGACTGGTATGAGGATGCCCTGGATGCCCAGAAGCGCTGGGGCACGCCCATTCCGGTGCTCATGGCAATCATGTACCAGGAGAGTGCCTATCAGGCCAATGCCCGGCCGCCCCGGGGCCGCTTCCTGTGGATTTTCCCCGGTTTGCGCCAATCATCGGCATACGGCTACGCGCAGGTCACTGATCCGACCTGGGAGGAGTACCTGCGCGATGCAGCGGGATGGGGCGCCTCCCGCAGCGATTTCGAGGACGCAGTCGACTTTATCGGCTGGTACAACGCGCTGAGCAAGCGGCGCAACGGAATCGCCCTGACAGACGCCAGGCGCCTGTATCTCGCCTATCACGAAGGGCATGGTGGATACCGTCGTGCGACGTACCGCAAAAAGGAATGGCTGCAGCGAACCGCAGTCCGGGTTGCCCGGCGGGCTGAACC
>JBFKXW010000348.1:0-3228 GCA_041637915.1 Pseudomonadales bacterium
CTGACCGGGTGCGCGTCAAGGTGCTGCGGGTGGATGTGGAGCAGCGCCGTATAGATTTCGAACTGGCGGAGGCGCCGAAACGCAGCAGCAGGCGCCGGCGGCGCTGATATGGCAAGGCCTACCGTCCTGCTGGGTGGACTGCACACGGTGCGCGCCTTGCTGGCCCGTGCGCCGGAACGTGTTTTGCGCCTGTTCGTTCAGCAGGAGCGCCGTGATGCCACGATGCGCGAGATCGAGTCGCAGGCGCGGTCCGTCGGTATTGCGGTGGAGTCGGTGACACAGAAGAAGCTGGATGCGTTGCTGGACGTGCCACATCAGGGCGTCATCGCTGAGTGCCTGCAGGCGGCACTGCGAACCGAAACCGACCTGCATGAATTGCTCGATGAGCTGCCCGGAGACCCCTTGCTGCTGCTACTCGATGGCGTGACCGATCCGCGCAATCTCGGGGCCTGTCTGCGTGTGGCGGATGCGGCTGGCGTGCATGCGGTGGTGGTGCCCAAGGATCGCGCCGCCGGTCTGGGGCCGGTGGTCAGCAAGGCTGCGGCCGGGGCCGCAGAGGTGATGCCGGTGGTGCAGGTGACGAATCTGGTGCGCTGTATGCAACAGGTACAGGAACGTGGTGTCTGGATCACCGGGACGTCGGATACTGCCGCCGTGCCGTTGTACCAGGCTGCACTGGATGGGCCCAGGGCGATCGTTCTGGGCAGTGAGGGCAAGGGGATGCGACGGCTCGTCAGCGAGCAATGCGACGAGCGGGTTTCGATTCCGATGGCAGGCAGCGTATCCAGTCTGAATGTCAGTGTGGCGGCGGGTGTTGTGCTTTACGAGTGTGTTCGCCGGCGTACCGCCGAGTCTCACTGATCGCACTGAATGCCGTAGCTACCCGGGTCCGCGGTGATCTTCTTCGCCATATCCATGCTCTGGTCTGCCGCAAGACGGATCCATTTGAGTGCTTCGCAGCCATCATTGAACGGCTCCTGCTGCTGCGCGTGCAACAGGCCCAGATTTAACTGGGCGACAGCCAGGCCTTCCTCGGCCGCCTTCCGGTACCACTCCGCTGCCTGTGCAAGATCGCCCCGGCGTTGGTATAGCGCGCCCAGGTTGTTTTGTGCGACCGGATGTCCTTCGGTTGCGATCTCGCGGTAAATCTCTTCTGCCAGTTGCACGTTCTTATCGACCATGGTGCCGGTTTCGTACAGTGCTGCGAGCAGTAGTCGTGCCGATCGGCGGCCGGCACTGGCAGAGGTTCGCAGCATGGTCAGCGCCTCTTCGCGGCGCTCGACATTCTGCTCCGCCATCCAGGCTTCGGCCATGATCTGCTGGGCCGTCGGATGGCCGGCGTTGGCTGCGTTTTCCAGAATCTTGCGGGCATAATCCCGGTCTTCCCGGGCGGCGCACAGGCTGTATCGCCACAGTGCGGACGGGTGGCCCTGTTTTGAGGCGCGGCGATAGTATTCGCAAGCGGCCGTCTCGTCCTGCTCCAGCAGGGTGCCGGTGCGATGAAAAACTGCTCCTGCAAGTTGCGCATCGACGTCATTCTTGTTCTCGGCAAAATGCTTGGTGCGCCAGACGATATCCGGGAGCTCTTTTTCGATCTGGCGGGCAATGGCACGGGCCCGCTCGTTGTCTTCCACTGCTTCGGCATCCTCAATGGCCGCGGCCATCTGCCAGCCGATTCGCGCCATCTTTGTACGGGCTTCCTCGTGTTTCGGTTGCGCCTTCAGCACCTCCCGCAACGCGGCGATTTCAGCACTCAGCTGTGGCAGAGGCATCGCGTTGACACCCGCTGCTGTGGGTAGCATCAGCAACACAGCGAAAACACGTAGCGAGGTTCGCACGCGTTGTGTGTTCTTTGGTTCAGTCATGTTTGGCCACAAAGGAGACGTATCGCTGTGCAGTCAGCGCGGGCCGCTCAATCATCGGCAGATGTCCGGTGTCATCCAGTATGGCAACTTCCGCATCCGGTTTCAGGTCGCGCATGATGTTCACCACGCTGACGTCAATCGCACGGTCCTGGCGACCCCACAGAATCAACGTGGGCGCCTTCAGGCGGGCGATCACTGGCTCGAGGCCACGGGCGCGGTCAGCCTGGTACTGTTCATAGATCAATGCATTGAAGTCTCGCTGTGCCAGCGTGCGTTCGGCAATGACCTTTTTCGCCAGGGGCGGGATGAACGGACGCTTCTCCATCACGAAGTTCAGCAGCCGGTCGAAGTCCTCCACAGACTGCAGCAGGAGGGGGTTGTCGCCGCGCTTCAGCGCCAGCGTCATCTGGTTCTCCACGCGTGGCCTGATCCCGGCGTTGTTGAACAGCCCGATGCTTTGTACCTGTTCCGGATACTGGTCGGCATAAAGTGCGGTGACGAAACCGCCCATGGAGTTGCCGATCAGGTGGAACTTGCGCAGCCCGATGGCGTTCACGAACTGGTGGAGTCGCTCCACCTGCCTGGGCAGGGTGTAATCCCAGTCGGCGTGGCGAGCGGATTGCCCGAAGCCGGGCATGTCGGGCGCGATCAAACGGTAGCGATCTTTCAGCTCACCGGAGAAACGCAACCAGTTGTCCTTGTCCGCACCAAAACCATGAATCATCAGCACGGCGGGTGCGTCCTGGGCGCCGCCGGCGAGGTAGTGCCAGGTTTCGCCCTCGACGAGTATGGTTTCGTAAGAAAGGCCGTTGCGGAACCGCTCGGCCATCAGGCCAAACGCGACCACTTCTTTGGGGAACAGCGCACCAGCGCCAACCACAAGTGCGACAACCAGCATGAGCCCAAGCAGAATTTTTCTGATCAATGCAAAGCTCCCTCGCGCAATGCTGCCAGCAGTTCCGGGCCGCTCCAGTCGCGGCGCCCGCCACGCTCCGCAGCACGGATTAACGCAATGATACGTTGATTGGCGCCCGCCCTCAGCCCGTTTCGCTCGGCGAGTCGAACCACTTCGCCATTCAGCCAGTCCACTTCTGTCACGCGCCCCGACTCCAGATCCTCCCACATGGACGATCGGGCCAACGGGTCAATGGCCAGCATCTTGCCGCCCAGTATGCGGAACAGCAGATCCGGCACACCGAGGAGGAGTGGTACCCAGTGGGGCGGCAGCGGCGTCATGCGTACCGGAGTGATGCCTGCGCCCGACAGCGCCGCGAGCGCTTCCTGCTGCAGCAGCGCGATACAGCGGCGATAGGCACGTTGGGAGAGTTCTTCCTTGAGCGGGATGCCGGCCAGCGCATTGACC
>JBFKXW010000349.1:0-3218 GCA_041637915.1 Pseudomonadales bacterium
CCGGGACCCACCCGCCCCTTCGCGATGACATCTTCCGGCTGGTAGCTGTATACGCCAATCTCTGAAGACAGCGTGATATAGCCATTCTTGGTCATCACCCAGCGGGCCGGCCGCAAACCATTGCGGTCCAGCATGCACACCGCGTGGCGCCCTTCGGTCAGCACCACGCCTGCCGGGCCATCCCACGGCTCCATGTGCATGGAGTTGTATTCATAGAAGGCCCGCAGTGCCGGATCCAGCGTTTCCACATTCTGCCAGGCCGGCGGCACCATCAGGCGCAGGGCACGGAACAGGTCCATGCCACCGGTCAGCAGTACTTCCAGCATGTTATCCATGGAGGAAGAATCAGATCCGCTACGATTCACCAGCGTCTCAATCCGGTCCAGGCCGGCCAGCCGCTCACTGGAGAACAGCTTGCGTCGCGCCATGGCCCAGTTGCGGTTGCCCTGAATGGTATTGATCTCGCCGTTATGGGCCAGCAAACGGAAGGGCTGCGCCAGCGGCCACCGCGGCAGCGTGTTGGTAGAGAACCGCTGGTGGAACACGCAGATGGCAGTTTCCAGCCGCGGATCGGCGAGATCCTTGTAAAAACGAGGCAGGTCCGCAGGCATCATCAGACCTTTGTAAGACAGCACCTTGCTGGACAGCGAGCAGATGTAGGTCTCCGGATCATCCGCCAATTCCTGCTCCGCAAGACGACGCGCCATGAACAGGGACAGTTCCAGTTCCTGATCACTCTTACCGTTGGCATTCACGAACACCTGAGCGAAACGCGGCAAGGAATCCATCGCGATCCGGCCAAGCATGCTTTCGTCGGTCGGCACATCACGCCAGCCGGCCACCACCAGCCCCTCGCCGGTCAGCGCCCGCTCAATCTCAGCGCGCGCACGTGCTCCCTTTGCGTCGACCGGGTTCAGGAACACCATGCCAACGCCGTAGCGATCTTCCAGATGGATGTCACCGGATTCGGTTGCCACTTCACGCAGGAATGCATCGGGCAACTTCATGAGCAGGCCGCAGCCATCACCCGTCTTGCCGTCGGCAGCGATACCGCCCCGATGGGTCATACAGGTGAGTGCTTCGATTGCAGTCTGCAGGAGGTGATGACTGGCATTCCCCTGCATATGAGCAATCAGCCCGAAACCGCAGTTATCGCGGTAATCGCCAGGCGGAAAGAGACTCTTGCTCATCACGGCAATCAAAACCTCCGGTTACAGGGATGCTCGGTCTGTGCGGGCCTGCACCGGTGTTCGACCCGTGCAGGGCAGGCAATTTTACACGTCGATGGGATACTGCTCAAACACCTGGAACGACGCAGCTCGCAGCAGTATATCCCTTTGATTTCAATCAATTTCGGGACCTGATCCCGGAGAATCAGGCGGGCCGGTCTTCGACAATCGCCTTGTGGATGCTCTCCAGACTACGCGCCCAGGGGCGATTCTTGCGCAGGGACTGCGGCAGGGCGCGAATCGACGCGACCGCTTCTGCCCGATTCGCATAAAGGCCGATCACGACCACGAACCAGTCCCGCCCCTTCAGGGTGGTCCGGAAATAGATGAAATCCTCCGGTCGCTCCTGTTTCTCGATGAATTTGGCCACCGCCTGCTCATTACCCGCACCGAGCACCTGCACGGTGTAGCTGCCCGGGCTTTGTTCCAGCAACCAGCCCTCTGTGCGCTGCTGTGGTTTTCGATTCGCAAGAAAATCCTCCATCCGCTCACGCTCCGGCGAGGGGGCGACATCCGGAGGAGGCTCACCGACGGGCAGGATATCGGGCGCGAGGGTGTTGGTCGTCGCGACCGGCTGCGCTTCCGCCACCAGCGACTGGTCGGTCAGGGGTTCCGCTTCAGGTGTTTTTGAAGCCTCCGGGACACGCCCGGGAGCACTGACGGAATCTGCATCTGCGGCACCTACATTCGCTGCCCCGGCAGTGGCGACTCCTGCCACCTTCTTTGGCACCGGTATCGGAGCCAGCGCAGCCTGCTCTGCGACGGGCAATGCCGCCAGACCATCTCCGACCTTCAGTTCCCGATCCAATTCCGGCCGCGCGTTCACAATCTTGGGCGCAATGATCCTCTTCACCGCCGGCTGCGCCAGCGTGCCAGCAGCGGGCGAATCATCTTCCGTGGAATCGGGGCCAGTGAGCAAGTAGGTGCCCAGAATCAGGACTAGCACACTGGCAATCGCGATCAGGTGCGCCCGCGGAATGACCGGGAAATTTCTGGCGCCCTCCGCCGGCATACCGCTCCGCAGTACCCGCACGGCAGCAGCATCCATTTCACCGGGCAGCCCCCGCCCCTGGGTGAGAATGAAACGAAGCTCGCCCGCTGCAAAAATATCAGTCGTCATGCCATGCTTACCCAGGCGCTGCCCCAGATAGTCCTCCGCCACACCCGCATCGAGCGCTTCCAGCGTGAAGTGGTGGCAATTTCCCTGCACGCGATCAATCAGCCGGGAATGCTCCAGATGCTCCTGCAGTTTTTGTTCGCCCGAGAGGACGATCCGTAGCGATTCTGCGTCCCTGAGCGCAACACTGGCATCGCACAGGAACTCCAGCGCGTCTTCGGCCAGCAGGTGCGCGTCATCCACCAGCAGCACCCCCACCGTGTTGTCCGCACGGCAGTCTGCTGCGAACTGCCGAAGCGCTTCGACGCGGCCACCCGGAGCGGCGCCAAGCGATCGCCTCAGGGTCCCTGCACTCGCACAGAGCTGCGCCCACAGCGCATCGGCGTGCATGAACTCCTGCGCCTGCAGCAGCCAGGCCTGCAGGCCAGTGGTATCGGACTGCATGAACGCCCGGATCAGGGTGGTTTTGCCAGCGCCCCTGGGCGCGGTCAGCACCAGCAACAGGTCGCTGTAGCGCACAAGGTGTCCAAGTAATCGAAGCTGCGTGTCGCGCCCGCCACCCCAGAAAAAGAAACCGCCGTCATCCTGGAAAGCGGCGACCGCTTTCGCGACATCCCGCTCCGCGGCCTGCGCACCGGAAAAGGCCGTGTCAGGACTGCTCATGACCCGGACCCGCCCGCCCCCCGCGCCAGACGATCATCAAGGTACGCGCGCAGGCCATCTTCATCGACATCATCCTGGACGAATGCCTCGCCGAGCTGCTTCAGCAGAACCAGCCGAATCCGCCCATCTATGGCTTTCTTGTCCCGCACCATGTTCTCCAGAAACAACGACGTAGTCAGTTCTGTGGGCGGGTCTGCTGGCAATCCGAA
>JBFKXW010000350.1:0-3206 GCA_041637915.1 Pseudomonadales bacterium
ACCACGAAACCGGTGGCCTGGGTTGTCTGGTTCCACTCGGTGTCGAAGGCCCGGGTGCCGTCAACGCGAATCGAGACAACCCCCGATGAAATACGCTCCAGGGTTTGCGCCCAGTTTGCTGCTTCCTCGGCGCCCACTGCGGACACCAGCATCAGTCCGGCCAGTGCCAGCCAAAATTTACTCATAAAAATGCCTGCCGATTCCGGTCAGCGACCGGCAATATTGACCGCGTAACCAAATTCCTGCTCGAATCTCTGGTTGAAATCGTCGGCCTCGATGATGTGATTCTGGGTGCCGTGAGTCTCTATCTTGATGCTGCCCATCAGCGCTGCGACGCGGCCCGTGGTTTCCCAGTCCAGGTCGTTCAGAAGCCCGTACAACATCCCGGCACGAAACGCATCGCCACAGCCCGTGGGGTCAACCAGTTCGCTGGCTTTGACCGCGGGAACGTCCACGCGACCGCCACCCGTGTAAATATGCGCGCCCTCGCCGCCCCGGGTAACCACCAGAGCTTTAACGCGCTCTGCGATCTGTGCGGGTGACAGCCCGGTCCGTTCCTGCAAAAGCTGGCATTCGTAATCATTGACCGCAATCCAGCTGGCCTGTTCAATAAACTGCTTGAGTTCATCACCGTTGAACAGGGGCAGGCCCTGACCCGGATCAAAGATGAATGGTATGCCCGCTTCAGCAAGTTGTTGGGCATGGATCATCATGCCGGCGCGCCCGTCGGGAGCAATCACGCCAATGCGGATGCCCGCGTCGGTGGGAACCGCCTGGTCCTGCGAACAGTTCATGGCACCGGGATGAAATGCCGTAATCTGGTTGTCGTCCATATCCGTGGTGATATAGGCCTGGGCCGTATACTGGTCTTCGAGCACCCGCACGAACTTGCGGCTCACCTGCCACTCCTTCATCCAGTTCCGGTAGGCATCAAAGTCGCGCCCCACGCAACCCATGGGGTGACCCTCGCCGCCAAGCATGCGCAGGTTGAAAGCAATATTGCCGGCACAACCACCGAACTCACGACGTAGATTCGGCACCAGGAAAGACACGTTCAGGAGGTGTATCTTGTCGGGCAGAATATGGTCCTTGAACCGCCCGGGGAACACCATGATGGTGTCGTAGGCGATGGAACCGCAGATCAGAGCGGACATAATTTCTCCGATAAATGCATGGAACAGGCAGGCGAGATCGCCCGCGCTTTAAGAACGGGGGTGCGGCCACCAGCGTCAGGCTGCAGCGTTTTCATCTTCGGCCGGGCGCCACGCGAGATCCAGCTGCCGGGCAGCGCGCACATCGTCAAGACGTCGCACGGGCGTGGTGTAAGGTGCGCCCTTGACATGCTCGCGATTCTTCTTCGCCTGCTCCCTGATATTTACCATCGCCTCGACAAAACTGTCGATGGCCTCCTTGGCCTCGGTTTCTGTGGGTTCGATCAGCAGACATTCCGGAACCAGTAACGGAAAGTAGGTAGTGGGGGCGTGAAAGCCCTCGTCCAGCAGCGCCTTGGCGAAGTCCATGGCGTTGACACCCAACTCCTTGTCTTCCTGCTTGAGGGTCACGATGAACTCATGACTGGCACGACGCTCCGGAAATGCCAGTCGGAATCCGGCCTGATGCATACGCGTCATCAGATAGTTGGCATTCAGGGTCGCAAACTCGGCAACTCTCTCCATTCCTTTGCGGCCCAGCATGCGGGCGTAGATGTAAGCGCGCAGCAGCACGCCGGCATTGCCCATGAACGCCGACAGGCGGCCGATACTCTGCGGCAGGTCTTCCTCGGTCAGCCAGCGGTAACTGGCCTGTTCGCCCTGGCCCTCGCGGGCAACCACCGGCACCGGCATGAACGGCAGCAGTCGTTTGCCGACTCCGACTGCGCCGGACCCGGGCCCGCCCCCGCCATGGGGTGTGGAAAAGGTCTTGTGGAGATTCATGTGGATCACGTCGAATCCCATGTCTCCCGGCCGCGCCTTGCCCAGGATCGCGTTCAGGTTGGCGCCGTCGTAGTACAACAGGCCACCGGCCTCGTGGACGATCTTGGCGATCGCTTCGATCCGCCGCTCGAATACGCCCAGGGTCGACGGATTGGTCAGCATGATCCCCGCAGTACGGGGACCCACGGCTTTTTGCAATGCCTCCAGATCGACGTCACCCTGCTTGTCGGTGGGAATCTCTACCACTTTACAGCCGCACATGATGGCAGTAGCCGGATTGGTGCCATGGGCTGCATCCGGCACCAGGATTTCATCACGCTGCTTGTCGTCGCGGGCATCATGGTAGGCGCGAATCATCGCGACGCCTGCAAATTCACCCTGGGCGCCAGCCATGGGCGTCAGGGATACGCCCTGCATGCCCGTCACTTCCTTGAGCATTTCCTGCAATTCGAACATGCAGGCCAGAAAGCCCTGGCCATGGGAGGCAGGCGACAAGGGATGGCGCATCAGCAGCTCCGGCAACATGGCAAGGCTGTTGCAGGCGCGCGGATTGTACTTCATCGTGCAAGAGCCAAGCGGGTAGAAGTTGGTATCGATGGAAAAGTTTTTTTGCGAAAGGCGTGTGTAGTGGCGCACCGCCTGAAGCTCGGACACTTCCGGTAAGGCTGCAGCTTTATCCCGCAGAAACTGCTTGGGAATATCCAGCTCCGGGCGTTCTGCCGGAGCCTGGGCCGTTGCCCGCCTGCCCTTCCTCGAATGCTCAAAAATCAACATCTGCTCACTACTCCGCGGCCAATGCCGTCAGGAACCCAAGGCCCGCAGAGCGGCAGAGTAATCCGGTTCCTCAGCAATTTCAGACACCAGTTCTGCATGCACCACCACACCATTTTCATCGATCACCAGCACCGCGCGCGCAGTCAGGCCGCGCAGCGGCCCGTCTTCGATGAGAACGCCGTAATCGCGGGCAAAATCCGCCGACCGCATGGTCGACAGGGTGACCACGTTTGCGAGTCCTTCATCGCCGCAGAAACGCTTGTGGGCAAATGGCAAATCGCCCGAGATCATCAACATCGTGACCTTCTCGTTGTCGCGCGCATGCTCGTTGAACGTGCGCGTCGACGTGGCACAGACCGGCGTGTCAATGCTGGGAAAGATATTCATCAGAATGCGCTGACCTTGCCACTGGTTCAGGGTCACGTCGCTCAGGTCGCTGTCGGTAAGAGTGAAATCCGGGGCGCGCGATCCCACCTTGGGCATATCGCCCTGGGTGTG
>JBFKXW010000351.1:0-3205 GCA_041637915.1 Pseudomonadales bacterium
CGGGTCCAGCTGGGGCTCCTGTGGCAGGTACCCCACCCGCAGGCCGGGTTGCGGCCGCGCCTCACCGTTAAATTCCTTGTCCACGCCAGCCATGATGCGTAGCAGCGTGGATTTCCCGGCACCGTTCAGGCCGAGTACGCCAATCTTGGCGCCCGGGAAGAAAGAAAGGGAGATGTCCTTGAGGATTTCCTTGCCGGGTGGGACGACCTTGCCGACCCGGTTCATGGTGTACACGTACTGTGCCATCGCGTGCTCGCCGAGGATTGTTGAAGAGGCGGGGAGACTACCTGCTTGCGATGGGTCAGGCAATTGGCCGGCCGCTGTGCCAGGCCTGCTGAAATCACCAGTCTGGCCGGGCGGTGAGGTACAATGGGCGCTTTTCACAAGGCGGTCCTGTCGGGTCCGCGTGGCAGCAGTCTGGGGACAGAAACAATGCTTTCGGATGAGATGAAAATTCAGGGTTTCGACGACGAGGTCTGGGACGCGATTCAGGCTGAGCGCGTGCGCCAGGAAGAGCACATCGAGCTGATTGCCTCGGAGAATTACACCTCGCCCCGGGTCATGGCGGCGCAGGGCTCCGTACTTACCAACAAATACGCGGAGGGTTACCCCGGTAGGCGCTACTACGGTGGCTGTGAGCATGTGGATGTGGTGGAGCAGCTCGCCATCGACCGTGCCAAGGAACTGTTCGGCGCGGACTACGCCAACGTGCAGCCGCACTCCGGCTCCCAGGCCAACGGCGCGGTGTACCTGGCCCTGTTGCAGCCCGGTGATACCGTCCTCGGCATGTCGCTGGCGCATGGTGGGCACCTGACCCATGGCGCCAAGCCGAATTTCTCCGGCAAGACCTATCACGCGGTGCAGTACGGCATTAATCCCGAGACTGGCGAGATCGATTTCGATGAGGTCGCGGCGCTGGCACGGGAGCACAAGCCGAAAATGATCATGACCGGCTTCTCCGCCTACTCGCGCGTCATGAACTGGCAGGGTTTTCGGGAGATTGCCGACGAGGTGGGTGCCTACATGGTGGCGGACATGGCCCATGTGGCCGGGCTCGTGGCAGCCGGTGTGTACCCGTCACCGGTGCAGATTGCCGATGTCACCACCACCACCACGCACAAGACGCTGGCTGGCCCGCGCGGCGGCATGATCCTGGCGAAAGCCAATGAAGAGATTGAGAAAAAGCTCAACTCCGCGGTCTTCCCCGGTACGCAGGGAGGCCCACTGATGCATGTCATTGCCGGCAAGGCTGTCTGTTTCAAGGAGGCAATGAGCAAGGAATTCGTCGCAGAGCAGCGGCAGGTGGTGAAAAACGCCCGGGCCATGGCAACGACCCTGCAGTCGCGGGGATACAAGATCGTTTCCGGCGGCACGGACAACCACCTGTTCCTGGTGGATCTGATCGACAAAGACATCACCGGGAAAGATGCCGACGCCGCGCTGGGGCGTGCCAATATCACGGTGAACAAGAATGCAGTGCCGAATGACCCCCGCTCTCCGTTCGTGACCAGTGGCTTGCGTATCGGCTCTCCAGCGATCACGCGGCGCGGCCTGCAGGAGGCGGATGCCGCCGAGCTGGCCGGGTGGATCTGCGATGTGCTGGACCACATGGGTGATGAGTCGGTGGTGGAGCGGGTGCGCGGCCAGGCGCTTGACCTGTGCAAGCGGTTCCCCGTCTACGGTCACTAGGCTGACGTTATGCATTGTCCGTTCTGCCGCGCCAGTGACACCAAGGTGATTGACTCCCGGCTGGTGGCTGCGGGCAATCAGGTGCGCCGGCGCCGTGAATGCCAGGAGTGCAACGAACGGTTCACGACCTATGAGGAGGCAGAGCTCCTGATGCCACGCATCGTCAAAAAAGGCGGTGTGAGCGAACCCTTTGACAAGGAAAAGCTGTTGTCCGGCCTGCGCAAGGCATTGGAGAAGCGGCCGGTCGAAGCCGATCAGGTGGATGCCATGGTGAACCGGATTGAGCGGCGCCTGCAATCCATGGGCGAGCGGGAGGTGGGTTCCATGGTGGTGGGTGAACTGGTCATGGAAGAGCTCGCGCAGGCCGATGACGTTGCCTACATCCGCTTTGCATCAGTGTACAAGCGCTTTCAGGATATCAACCAGTTCCGGGAGGAGATCGAGCGGATCTCGCACCGACCGGAGCCCGGCTCCAGCCTGCCGCCGGATCAGGACTGACCGTTGACGTGCTCTCAGGACGCCACGTTCATGGTACGGGCGCTGCAGCTTGCAGCCCGTGGTTTGTATTCCACCCATCCGAACCCACGGGTCGGGGCGGTGCTGGTGCGGGATGCGCGCGTCATTGGTGAGGGCTTTCATGCGCGCGCTGGTGATCCGCATGCCGAGGTGCTGGCGCTGCGGGCAGCTACGGGCGGTGCGCAGGGCGCCACCGCGTATGTCACGCTGGAGCCCTGCTGTCACCAGGGGCGCACTCCTGCCTGTACGACGGCCCTGATGGATGCGGGCGTCGCCCGTGTCGTCGCGGCCATGCAGGATCCCAATCCGCAGGTCGCGGGAAAGGGGCTTGCCGCGCTGCAGGCGGCCGGTATCTCAACGGCTATCGGCGTGCAGGAGTCTGCCGCACGCGCCCTGAATCCGGGCTTTGTGTCCCGGCATGTGCGGGGGCGGCCCTTTGTGCGCGTCAAACTTGGCATGAGTCTCGACGGTCGCAGCGCGATGGGCTCCGGTGAGAGCCAGTGGATCACCGGAACCGCGGCCCGCCAGGATGTGCAGAAACTGCGTGCCCGGAGCAGTGCAGTCATCACCGGAGTGGGCACGGTGCTGGCAGATGATCCCGCGCTGACCGTGCGGGATGGCGAATTCGTGCTCCCCGCCGGCTGTGCCGCGCCCGCGCAACAGCCCCTGCGCGTGGTGGTCGATTCCGGTTTCCGTGCCGATGCGCGGGCGCGGATTTTCCAGGGTGCGGGACAGACACTGTGGGCCGGTGTGCAGCCTGCGTCCGCGCAACAGCCGGCACAGGAACGAGTGACAGTGGTCACCCTGCCGGATACGCAGGGCCGCGTGGATTTGCGGGCATTGCTGGAACAACTCGCTGCCATGGAATGCAATGAGGTGCTGGTGGAGGCGGGTGCCACCCTCGCCGGTTCTTTTCTGCAGGCAGGTCTTGTGGACGAACTGATTGTGTATATGGCGCCCAGCCTGCTGGGGCACGACGCGCTTGCAGCTTTGCGGCTGC
>JBFKXW010000352.1:0-3200 GCA_041637915.1 Pseudomonadales bacterium
AAGCGGCTGATGCAGTTCGCCGCGGATTTTATTGCGGAAAGGAACCAAAAGCTCAGCGCAGCAGAGATCTATGATGGCCTGATCGCGCGGGAACGCCTGGGCAGCACCGGCGTCGGGTCTGGCGCAGCCATCCCGCATTGCCGGCTGGAAGGACTGGAAAGCGCGCTGGTGGCACTTTTCCAGTTGCAGGACCCAATCCCCTTCGATGCCCCGGATGGTCGCCCCGTGCAGGTGGTGTTTGTGCTGCTGGTCCCCAGCGATGCCACGGATGACCACCTTCAGATTCTGAAAATGCTGGCGGAGCGCCTGGCAGATCAGGACTTCCGGATCAGGCTGCTGGAAGCGGGCGACGACGAGGCGCTGCACGAAGCGGCGACGACCTTCACACCGGCGGGCGTTGCGGAATCGGACTGAGCATGAAACTTGTCATCATCAGCGGCAGATCAGGCGCCGGAAAGGGCACCGCCCTGAATATCCTGGAAGATCTCGGCTATTTCTGTATCGACAACCTCCCGGCCGGATTGATACCGGACATGGTGCAGCAGATTGGACTGGAGGAGAGCGGCAGCGACACCCAGGTCGCCGTCAGCATCGATGCCCGGAATTTTCCGGATCATCTGGAACGCTTCCCGGGCATCATCAGTGATCTGAGCAACCGTGGCATCGCCGTGGAGGTGATTTTCCTGGAAGCCGAGGATCGCACACTGATCCGCCGCTTCAGCGAAACCCGCCGCCGGCACCCGCTCAGCACCAACGGCGTTTCCCTTGCAGAGGCACTCGCGCAGGAGCACGAACTGCTTGAACCGATTTCCACGCTGGCCGACCTGACCATTAATACCAGCGAACTGACACTGCACCAGTTGCGGGACGTGGTGCGCTCCCGCGTGGCCGGTCACACCGGCGCCCGCATGTCCCTGCTGTTTGAGTCATTCGGGTTCAAGAACGGCGTACCCGCCGACGTGGATCTGGTTTTCGACATCCGTTGCCTGCCCAACCCGCACTGGGACCCTGAGCTGCGCACACTCACCGGCACGGACGGCCCTGTGCAGGACTACCTGGCGGCGCATGATCTGGTCAACGAGATGTACCAGGACATTTGCGCCTATCTCGACAAGTGGTTACCGCACTTTGAGGAAAACAACCGAAGCTATCTGACGGTTGGCGTCGGCTGCACAGGTGGCAAGCACCGGTCCGTGTATATGGCGGAGAGATTACGGGACCATTACAAGGCGCGTTATGAAAGTGTGCAAACGCGGCACCGGGACATTGCATGATCGAAACCCAGGTGAACATCATCAACAAACTGGGCCTGCACGCCCGTGCCGCGGCGAAATTTGTCTCCACTGCCTCCAATTACGACTGCAAGGTGGAAGTCGGCAGGGATGGCCGGATGGTGGATGGGAAAAGCATCATGGGCGTCATGATGCTGGCAGCCAGCAAGGGCACCACGCTGGACCTCCGCCTGCACGGCCCGCAGGAACAGGATGCGCACGACGCCCTGTGCGCACTGATTGATGATTTCTTCGGAGAAGGCGAGTAAGCAACTTCGGTTGCAACGCTTCGCGCCCGCCGAAATCCATATGACCCCTGGATTCCTTTGTTAGACTAGCCAGTAGCCTGACCGGTGCGAAAAGCCCGAGCGCAGCCCGCACCGGTTGCACGATACGCCCAGACAGGGACGGCACCGGCGATGTCGAACGAAAGCGCAACCGAATTCGACGCAGTACAGGCGCAACTGCAGACCCTGCAGGATGCGCTGGAAAGCGGCACCTATGCACAGGTGCGCCGCATGATCAGCGGCATGCCCTCGCCGGACATTGCCCACCTGCTGGAATCCTCCCCGCCGCGCGCGCGGAGTATTCTCTGGAAACTGATTGACCCGGAAGACCAGAGCGAGGTCCTGCAGGATCTCGGCGATGATGTACGTGCCTACTTCCTCAGTCGCATGGACACCGAGGAACTGCTCACCGCCACCGACGGCCTGGATACTGACGACCTCGTCGATGTCCTGCAACAGTTGCCGGATGCGGTCATCTGGGAAGTCCTCGAGTCGATGGACACGCAGGACCGGCAGCGTGTCGAGGCGGCACTCTCCTATCCGGAGGATACGGCCGGCGGTCTGATGAACACGGACACCATTACGGTGCGCCCCGACATCACGCTCGATGTGCTCTTCCGCTACCTGCGGCGCCAGAAAAATATTCCGGAAATGACCGACAGCCTGCTGGTGGTCAACCGCAGGGATGAGTTCATCGGCCTGGTGCCATTGACCCGTCTGCTGGTGAGTGATCCCGCCAACACGGTCCGCGAGATCATGTCCACGGACGCAATCACCATCCATGCCATGCAACCGGACACTGAGGTGGCACAGCTGTTTGAGCGACATGACCTGGTTTCCGCGCCGGTAATCGACGACTCCGGCCGGCTGCTTGGCCGAATTACCATCGATGATGTAGTCGACGTGATCATCGAGGACGCCGATCACTCGATCATGGGCAAGGTCGGGCTGGATGAGGAGTCCGACATGTTTGCGCCGGTTCTCCACACCACGCGGCGACGTGCCATCTGGCTCGGGATCAACCTGTTCACCGCCTTCATCGCCGCTGCTGTGATCGGCCTGTTCCAGAACACCATCGACAAGGTGGTCGCGCTGGCGGTCCTGATGCCGATTGTCGCCAGTATGGGCGGCATTGCCGGTAGTCAGACGCTCACGCTGGTCGTGCGCGGGATGGCGCTGGGGCACCTGGGGGACAGCAACATGCGCTGGCTGCTCAACCGCGAGGTGGTGGTCGGTCTGCTCAACGGAATGCTCTGGGCGCTGGTGGTTTCGGCCGCCGCGGTGGTTTGGTTCGAGGATCTGGTGATCGGCGGCGTCATCGCAGCAGCGCTGGTGATCAACCTCGTGGTGGCCGCCGCGTCGGGCGCCGTGCTCCCGCTGATCCTGCGTCGACTGAACATCGATGCCGCACTGGCCGGCGGGGTGGTGCTGACTACCATCACCGACGTGGTTGGCTTCTTCGCTTTCCTCGGACTGGCAACGCTTTTCTACGCCTAGGCGCCTGCCACCATCATTTCACCCACCAGGATCGAACCCGTGTGGGTATTCCCCCGGTGGTCCACATCGTTGCCGACGGCCCGGATCCCCGCGAAAACGTCTTTCAGGTTGGCCGCGATGGTGCCCTCCTCCACGGGATGACTGA
>JBFKXW010000353.1:0-3200 GCA_041637915.1 Pseudomonadales bacterium
CGCGAACAGCACGCGCCGGTGTACCGGTTTGAGGCCGTCCCGGACATCGGGCAAAGCACGACCCACGATCACGCTCATAGCGTAATCGAGGTAGGACTGCTTGAGTTCGTCCTCAATGGTGACGGGGAGAATTTCCCGCGCGAGATCTGACATGAAATCCCTGTTCTAAGTATCGGCCTGGGCTGGCTCGTTCCGGAAGCGCTTTCTGACGTCCACGTTGTGGACCATAGAAAGGTTTCGGGGTCCCTCGCAAGGCGGCGATGATACCATGTTTTTTTGTCCTGAAAGGCACCCCTGACTCGACGTCTGCCCCCGGGATGAGAATAATGATGCTGTTCGCCAGCGACCGGTACGCATCCCTTGCCTGACACCCCGCCCAAGCGCCGTCGCCACTGCGACCTGCTCATCCGTCCACGCTGGCTGCTGACCCTTGCGGATTCGCACGGCGCCCAGACCGGGATGGCCCTGGCAATCCGCAATGACGCCATCGCCGGCGTGTTCCCGGCCTCTGAATGCGACCACTGGCAGGCAGCCGAAACGCTTGACCTGGAACAGCACCTGGTCCTCCCGGGGCTGATCAATATGCACGGCCATGCCGCGATGAGCCTGCTGCGCGGGATTGCCGATGACATTCCCCTGCAACCCTGGCTGGAGGATCATATCTGGCCCGCCGAAAGCACCCACGTGGATGCAGGGTTCGTTCGGGACGGCGTACGCCTGGCGATGGCGGAGATGATCCGCACCGGCACCACCACCTTCAGCGATATGTACTTCTTCCCGGAGACGGTCGCCGATGAGGCTCGTCGGGCCGGCATGCGCACACAGATCTGCTTCCCGGTGCTGGAGTTCCCCACCGTGTGGGGGAACGGGCCGGACGAGTACATTGAAAAGGGCCTCGGCCTGTGTGACACCTACAAATCCAGCGATCAGGTCCACGTGGCGTTCGGGCCACATGCGCCCTACACCGTTTCGGACAAGACACTGGAACGTATTGCCGTACTGGCCGGCGAGATCGACCGGCCGGTGCACATGCATCTGCATGAAACCGAGCGCGAGGTTACGGAATTCCGGCGGGCCAATGGCCTGACCCCACTCGCCATGCTGGCGCGCATGGGCCTGGTGGGCACACGCCTGCAGGCCGTACATATGGTGGCGCTGGACGAGGCGGACCTTGCCCTGCTGGAGGGCAGCGGCATCCACGTTGTGCACTGCCCGGAATCGAACATGAAACTCGGCAGCGGATTTGCACCGGTGACGGCGATGCGGCGCGCCGGCGTGAACGTGGTTCTCGGCACAGATGGGCCCGCCAGCAATAATGATCTCGACCTCGCCGGGGAGATGCGCAGCGCGGCGCTGCTGGCCAAGGGCCTGGCGCGGGATGCCAGTCAGCTGAATGCACTGGAAGTCCTCCGCATGGCAACACTGGACGGTGCCCGGGCGCTCGGCCTGCAGGATCAGCTCGGCTCACTGGAAGCCAGAAAATGGGCCGACCTGATTGCGGTCCGTATGGATGGGATCGGCCAGTTGCCGGTCTATGATCCAGTGTCGCAGTTCGTCTACACAGCCCGCACCCAAGTGACCCATGCCTGGTGCAACGGTAAAATGCTGCTCAGGGACGGCAGGCTGGAAACGCTGCCGGAATCTGCCATCTGTACCCGCGCGACTGCGTGGGGGGAAACCATTGCCGGGACCACCCGTCCGGCCGGAGCTGACGAATGAGTGCACAACCTGACCAGATTAACGTGCATCCGCACGAAATCGGCCGTTTCAACAGCCTGGCGTCGAAATGGTGGGATCCGAACGGGGAATTCCGCCCGTTGCACGAGATCAATCCGCTGCGCATCAATTACATCGAGGAGCGGGTCCGGCTGTACGGTCTGGAGGTGCTGGACGTGGGCTGTGGCGGCGGCATACTCAGCGAGGGCATGGCGTTCCGTGGCGCACGCGTCACCGGGATCGACCTGGCGGCAGACGCCCTGCAGGTCGCGCGTGAGCACGCCCGGCAGTGGGAGCAGGATATCGACTACCGGGAAGTGCCGGTGGAGGCGCTGGCCGCAGAAACCCCAGCCAGCTATGACGTCGTCACCTGCATGGAAATGCTGGAGCACGTGCCCGAACCCGCCTCGGTCATCCGGGCCTGCGCGGAACTGGTCCGGCCGGGTGGCAACCTCTTTTTCTCGACCATTAATCGCAACCCGAAATCCTTCGCCCTGGCCATTGTCGGCGCGGAATATCTCCTGAACCTGGTTCCGCGCGGCACCCACTCCTACGACCAGTTCATCCGCCCCTCCGAGCTGGGCGGCTGGCTGCGGGAGGCCGGGCTGGTCCTGCAACATCTCAGCGGCCTGGTCTACAACCCGCTGACCGGCCGCTATCGCCTGAGCCGCGACGCCGACGTCAATTACCTCGTGCACGCCACCCGGCCGGCCTGACCGTGCCTGTGTTGCCTCAGCCGCCCGCTGCGGTGCTGTTTGATCTCGACGGCACGCTGGCGGATACCGCACCGGAGTTTGAACAGGTCGTGAACGGAATGTGCCGGCAACGCGGCCTGCCGCCGGTCGGCGCATCCTTTCGGACGACAGTCTCCGGAGGTGCCCGCGCCATGGTGCTGGATACATTCGGCAGCGAACCGTCCTCCGAGGAATTCGACGCGCTGCGAAACGAATTCCTGACACGCTATGGAGAGACGCTGGGCACCCAGACCACGCTGTTTCCCGGCATGAATTCCCTGCTGGCGCAATTGCAGGCGCGCAACATCGCATGGGGCATCGTGACCAACAAGCCCGAGCGATTCACGACGCCCTTGCTGCGATCTCTCGGTGTGGACGCGCACTGCGCAGCCGTCATCTGCCCGGAGCATGTGCAGACCACCAAGCCGGATCCGGAAGGCCTGCTGAAGGCCTGCGCGCACATCGGCTGCGCTCCGGAACAGGCCGTCTACGTCGGTGACCACGGTCGGGATATTGCCGCCGGTCGCAATGCGGGCATGTTCACGGTCGCTGTCCGCTACGGGTACATTCCGCTCGGGGAGCAGCCCGAGGACTGGCAGGCCGATGCCGTCGTGGAGGATGTGGACGCCATGGTCGCCCTGCTGATGCCGCAGCGTGTCCCCGATGTTTGACTATCAGGCACCGTCTGACCTGTTGGCGGGACGCAACATCCTCGTGACCGGTGCCGGCAGCGGCATTGGCCGGGCGGCA
>JBFKXW010000354.1:0-3198 GCA_041637915.1 Pseudomonadales bacterium
ATCGGACCGAACTCTCCGGTCGGCCAGGCGACGGTCATCAGCGGGCGTTTCAGGTGTCCGCCGAGCATGGCTTGCGCGCCAAGCCCGAAGCCACGGCGCAGGACGACGGCCAGCCACGGGATCTGCGTGCGGGCCGCGGCGAGAAACATGCGCGCGGCATGTCGCACCGTTGCGCTTTGCTCTGCATCCGGACCGATCATGATGCCGGGGGTATCACATAGGGAAAGCAGGGGAATACCATGGGCGTCGCACAGCCGCACAAAGCGGGCAGCCTTGTCCGCCGCGGGGCTGTCGATCGCACCGGCGAGGTGTGCCGGATTGTTTGCCAGGACCCCCAGCGAACGGCCCTCAATGCGTCCGAGTGCGGTGATCAGGTTGGGCGCGAAGCCGGATCGCAGTTCCTGCATGGAATCTGTGTCCAACAGGTGTTCGAGCACGGCGTGCATGTCATAGGTTACGCGCTCATTCTCCGGAATCACACCGCGCAGTTGGGTGGTATCCGGTGCCTGGTACGCCGGCAAATCACCCTGGAAGAATGCCAGATACCTGCGGGCGGCATCGACCGCAGCCGGCTCATCTGCGACCAGCAGATCGACAACGCCGTTCTCGCTTTGCCGGGACGCCGGGCCAATTGCCTCGGGTGGAAACTGGCCCAGGCCACCCCCCTCAATCATGGCTGGACCGCCCATCCCGATATTTGCATCCCGTGTGGCGATGGTCACGTCGCAACATCCGAACAGTGCGGCATTGCCGGCAAAACAGCGACCGGATGCAATGCCGATCAGGGGCACTCTGCCGCTGAGCCTGGCGAACTCCAGGAAGCTGGTGCACTCCAGCCCGGAAGCATTCAGCAACGCAACGTCGACATCACCAGGCCGCCCGCCACCGCCTTCCGCAAACAGGACCACGGGCAGGTTGTGCTCCTGCGCGATCTGCAGTAGTCGGTCTTTCTTGCGATGGTTTTGAAATCCCTGCGTACCGGCCAGCACGCTGTAGTCGTAACTCATCACCAGGCAACGGGCGTTTTCTGCGCCGAAATGCTTTTCGTTGACAGTGGCGGTACCGGCAACCATCCCGTCGGCGGGTGTGCTGAGCGTCAGTTCCGACAGCGTGCGACGGCTTCGTTGCGCCGCGATGGCCAGCGCACCGTACTCGGTGAAACTACCCGGATCGCAGAGCCTGGCGATATTCTCGCGTGCGGTTCGTTTGCCCAGTGCCCGTCGTTTGCGGACGGCATCCGGACGTGCCTCGTCCAACACCTGCGCATGTCGCAGTGCATTCTGTGTCAGTGGACCATTCCTCACTTCTGCAATGCTGTCCTGTGCCGGGCCGGGCGATGGTTCTGTGGGCGTCGCCGCCGGGGTTTGGGACATCGAAAACAGTACCTCACCCTTATTCACCCGGTCACCGGATCGTACATGCACGCGCCGAATGAGACCGGCGTCCGGCGCACGGATTTCATGAAGCATCTTCATCGCCTCGATGCCCGCCAGCCGTTCTCCACGTTGCACGGTGCGACCGGCCTCGGTGTCCACATGGGCAATCACCCCCTCAAGCGGGGAGTCCAGTGTGAAGTCTTGCACGCACCACCTCCTGCGGGACGACTCTGGCAGTATGCGGTCCGTTGTGCAGATCGGCCAGCCAGATTGACTGGCATCCACAACGGTTGCAGTGGATACTGATCAGCATGGCCGAACAAGAAAAACCATCCGGTTCGCTCATGGCCCGGCTCCGCTCCGCCAGCGACGCAAGGCGCAGGGAGGAGGAGAGGGCTTCACAGCGACAACGCTCCGACGAAGAGTTTTACCGCGAATGCATGCGGCCCGCGATGCTGCGGGTGTACCGGCTCCTGGATGAGCTCCTGCACCATCTGGAATATCTGCAGGAAAGCGTTGAAGCAACCTATGACGTGCCGGGCCTTGGCAAGCTCGAACATCTGGTGCAGTCCAAGTACCAGTTACGTGCTGACACGCTGGGGGATATCCAGCAGGTCAAACTGAAGTTCGAATGCGAGGCACCCTTTGACTTCATCGCGGACCTGCACGGGCCGGAGCAGGTGCGCACTGCGATCGAGTCTCTGGAACGGCTGGGCCTGGTGTTCAGTCGCAGCCGCGAAAAACGCAATGCCGGAATTGTTGAGGAAGTGCGGGTGACCGTGCGCCAGCGTTTCCCGGTGATCCTGCTGATCTCGGTGGAGAAAGCGGAACGGGAGATTCATTTCCGCTTCCGTCATTTCGAAGGATACGGTGACCGCGTCAAGCGGGTACACCCCGCCGATCTCACCGATGAGATGCTCGATGAGCTTGCCAAGTACATCCTGCGCGAGCCCAGTCAGTGGGCTGTGGCCAAGGTGGATGAAGAAACGCGGCAAAAACTGCGGCGTGAGCTGGAGAAGCCGCGAGACGGAAAAGGGTGGCGCGGTCTTTTTCGCTAACATGCTGCTTTCATGATTGCAGTAAATTCATACTGGCTGTTTTGACGCAAACGGCCACATCAAATACGCCAATATCCTCTGTTTGAAACGGTTCCGCCGCGTGTGTTTTGCGGGAACACTCCTGCGCCTCTCGTACGGCTCATGGAGTGCGTTGATCACGCTGATTGTCACGATCGAAAATGTCGCCGGGTCGCCGAAGAAACCACGAGGAAATGCGTGCTTTTGCCGTGGCGCCTGTACTAAATTGAATCATGTGTCCTGCGTTTGGCAGGCGTTTCCCGGGCAGCGTGCACGGCGGGGTGGACAGGATGGGGCAATCAGCAGTGAGACAACTGCCGCGGTTTCGGATTCTTTTGATAGAGGACGATCCGGATGACGTGTATCTTTTCCGTGAGATGCTGGAGAGCTGGCAGCACCCGATCTGCGACATCGAACTGGACGTGCACCGGAGCTATCACACGGCGGTGAGCAGCATGCAGTCGGGTGATTTCGATTTGCTGGTCACCGATTACTTTCTTTCCGGTGCTTTTCAGGACGAGCAGGCCAGCACGGCACGCGATTTCCTTGCCCACGTGACGGCAACCCACAAGCACATCCCCATCGTGGTCTGGACTTCCTCCCCCCGGCTGGACGTGGATCCGTCGGTCATCAAATGTGTGCTCAACCGGCAGGTGCACTATTGCTCAAAACACAAGTTCAACCTGGCGACGTTGCGTTATCTCATTGCTGCCGTACAGATGGCCGTGCTGTCTCTGCTGGTGGTG
>JBFKXW010000355.1:0-3198 GCA_041637915.1 Pseudomonadales bacterium
ATCCGCATAGATGACGCCCACCGAGCGGGGCCCGATCTGCAGGGGTGTGATGAAGCAGGGCAGCTTTCCACACACCGCTGCCACTTCCGGCGTGACCTTGTCCCAGAGGTCCAGCTCCTTGCCCTGACGCAGCCAGACCGGCTGCTGCTTCACGTCCATCAGCCAGGCGAAGATGTTCTCTGCGCCGCGATGACAGGGGAAGGAAAAACGCTGCTGCCAGATGTCGCGGGCATCCCCCAGTGCGTACTTGCACATCAGCTTGCCCAGCTTCGGGTTGGCCAATGCCAGCGCGACCCGCTCCAGGCCGATCCCCCGGTGCAGGCCTTCCAGGACGGTCTGGAACAGCTGGTTGATGTCCACCCCTTCCGCCACCATGGCAGACATATCCCGCAGCACCTCCAGCTGGAACGTGTTGTCTGGCTGCATGGGTTCCCGCGCTTTCTGACCCGAAGCACTTTCTGACTTCCTCTTCGACTCCGGCTCGCGCCCGCTGGGAATGAACGAGCACACCTTGTTCGCGCCATAGGTTATCGCCACCTTGGCAGCCTCTTCGGCATTCGCCCGCATGGAGGTGCGTACGTCTTCCGGTTTCGCACCGGAGAATTCCGCAATTTCACGCACCAGGCGGCCGAAACCCGGCGCATCCCAGCCCTGCTTCGCCAGCCGGCTGATCTGCTCGCCGTACCGCACGGCCTGTACGGCCTTGGAGCGCCGCTTGCCCGGCTCCTCTGACATGGCCTCCGTCAGCATGTCGCCGAAATGCCAGTTCTTCGCCAGTGAGTGGGAAAGCTCCGAGAACGTGAAGCCCAGCACCTGCTTGCCGGCAGCCTCGCGGCTGAGCCCCTCCTCCTCCATCAACCGCTTCACCTCATCCACGTAACGTCCACCAGAAGAAAAAAACGCCAGCTCACCCACATGCAGCAACAGCGCGGTCACAAAAACCTCCTCCTGCCCCGACTCATTCATTTGGGCGGACAGATTTTTCGATTGCACCGCCGCATGAAAGGACGTGGCCATGATCTCCAGCAGGTTGGGATCCGGATTCTTGCCCATCAGGTTCTCAATCAGGGAGATGGAAATGCAGATCTCCTTGATTGGCTCGAAACCGATGGTGACCACCGCGCGACTGATGGTCGTAATCGGCGGGTTTCCGCGGCTGTAGTGCACCGAGTTCGCCACTTTCAGCACCTGGGTCACCAGGTTGGGATCACGCAGGATCACCTGCGCAAGCTGATTGGCGATGGAATCGCGGTCCATCGTCAGTGCATTGAGCTCCTGAACGACGGCGGCCACGGCGGGCATCTCGCGGTCCGAGAGACGATGCGTCCACTCTTCCAGCGTTTTGCGCTCCAGCGGGCGGGGCTCCCCTTCCGGTTCTTCAGGGCCCGTGGCTTCCTCGTCTTCAGGGTCTTCAGGGTCTTCCGGCAATACCGGATCGTCCAGTTCTTGCATGATCCAACCTGTGATACGGCTCTCATAAATATAGTTGACCGCGCGCTTTCCCCCGCACCGTCATCCTGTTAGGTTTAGCGCGACTCCTCCTTGGACCGGAACCGTGCTGCCTGTACGCTATTTGACCGCACTGCTCTGTCTTGCCGGCGTGCTGCACGCCGAGGCTGAAACCGTGACCAAGGCACATGGTATCGCCTTGCATGGCACGCTGAAGTATCCGGCCGGCTTCACCCACTTCGACTACGCCAATCCCGATGCGCCCAAAGGTGGCAGCGTCATCCTGATGGGGCACGGCAGCTTTGACAGCCTGAACCCTTACACGCTGAAAGGCAGCGCCCCGTTCAACAGTCCCGGCCTGTACGCCTATGGCATTACCGAACTCAACGAAACCCTGCTGGTTGGGTCCGGCTCGTACCTGACCTCCGGGGACGAGGCGCAATCGGCCTACGGCCTGATCGCAGAAAGCATCGAATACCCTGAAGATCGCCGCTGGGCCATTTTCAACCTGCGACCCGAAGCCCGTTTTCACGACGGCTCGCCGATCACCGCCGACGATGTGCTGTTTTCCTATGAAGTCCTCATGGCACACGGGCACCCGCGTTACCAGAATATTTATCGCAACGTCGATCAGGTCGAAAAGCTCGGCCCTCGCCGGGTGCGCTTTACGTTCAAAGGGGACGACCATCGCATGATGCCCCTGCGCGCAGGCGAACTGCCGGTCCTGAGCAAGGCCTGGTGGAGTGGCCGGACCTTTGACTCGGCCAGCGTGGACCCGCCCCTGCTCAGTGGCCCTTACCGGATTACCGAAGTGAAAAGCGGCCAGCATTTTGTTCTGGAGCGTGTCCCCGACTACTGGGGCCGGGACCTCCCGGTGAATCGCGGACGTCACAACTTCGACCGTGTGCGTTACGACTTCTACAAGAACCTCACCGTCGCACTGGAGGCATTCAAGGCCGGCGCCTATGACGTGCACCTGGAATACATTTCGAAGAACTGGAACAGCGCATACGATCACCCCGCTGTCCGCGACGGCCGCATTATCAAGGCGGAAATTCCGAACCGGATTGCGCAAGGCTCGCAGGGCTTCTACTTCAACCTGCGCCGGCCGCAGTTCCAGGACCGCCGGGTCCGTGAGGCGCTGGGTATGCTGTTCGACTTCGAATGGACTAACCGCAATATTTTCAATGACGCCTATACGCGTGCGCAAACCTACTACCCGAACACCGAAATGGGCGCACGCGGCAAGCCGGCTGCAGCAGAGATCACCCTGCTGGAGCCCTACGCAGATTTATTGCCCAAAGGCGCACTCAGCGAGGCGTTCCGGCTTCCGCGTACGGATGGCACCGGCAACATCCGGCCACAGCTCCGCCAGGCGCTGCGCCTGCTGAAACAGGCCGGCTGGCAGACCCAGGACGGCAAGCTGCTGCATCAGGAAAGCGGACAGCCGCTGCGTTTTGAGGTCCTCATTTATCAGCAGAGTACAGCCCGCCTGATCCAGCCCTGGGTCCGGAATCTGGAGAAAGCCGGTATCGAAGCGACCATCCGCAGTGTCGATATCACACAGTTCAAACGACGCATTGATCATTTCGATTTCGACGTCACGGTTTATGTGTTACCGCAATCGCTCTCGCCGGGTTCTGAGCAGCGGGAATACTTTCACTCCTCCATGGCCGACGTTGTGGGCGGCCGCAATCTGCCGGGGATTCGCAACCCGGTCGTGGATGCCATGGTGGACCTGATCATGAA
>JBFKXW010000356.1:0-3198 GCA_041637915.1 Pseudomonadales bacterium
GTCGCATTGCGGCAACCGATAACGTGCCCGCCAATTTGCCGCCTCCCGATGAGTCCATCACCGATCTGACCGGTCGACAGACGCTGCATGTGAGCCGGCCCATGCTGATCGGGCTGACCGGTGTGGGTGAATTGCGCTACGGCCTGTCGGTGCAGAGTATCCAACAGTCTGCCAATGATCTCTTCGTGCAGAACCTGCAGGACAACATGGTGACCCTGGGTACCTTGCTGCTCGTGATCGCCGGTTTCACCGGGGTGTTTGTCTATCGTCTGAACAAGCGTCTGTCCGATCTGATCCGTTCCAGCCAGCGCATCACGCATGGCAATTATGACCATGTGATCGAAGAGAGCGGCCAGGATGAAATTACCGTGCTGGCGCGCCAGATGAACACCATGTCCGAGGCGATTCAGGAGCGTATTGAGGCGCTGCAGCAAAGTGAGCGCGAAATCCGCGAACTTCACGACGATCTGAAGCTGCGCAGTGAGGAGTTGTCCGCCACCATTGAGAATCTGGAAGCAACGCAGGAAAACCTGGTCCAGGCGGAGAAACTTGCCGGTCTGGGTTCAGTCGTGGCGGCGGTGGCGCACGAGCTCAACACCCCTGTCGGCAATGCGCTGACCGTGGCCACGCGGTTTGCGGAGAAGACGGACCGCTTCCAGCAGGCCGCACAGGAAGGTTTGCGGAAATCCGTGCTGAGTGCCTATCTGGAAGATTCCCGCAATGCTTCCGACATGATCCATCGCAATCTCGACAAGGCCGCAGAACTGATTGCCAGTTTCAAGCATGTGGCGGTGGACCAGACCAGCAGCCAGCGGCGGAAGTTCCAATTGGATGAGGTCATCGAGGATGTGCTGGTGACGCTGCGCCCTGGCATCAAACGGGAAAACATCGTGCTGGATTTCCAGCCGGGTGCCGGCGTGGAGCTGGACAGCTTTCCGGGGCCGCTCGGACAGGTCATTGCCAATCTGTTCAATAATGCCCAGGTGCATGCCTTCGAATCGCGGCCGGATGGACAGATCCATATTTCAACGCACGTCGTGGAGGGTGATCAGGTCGAGATTCACTTCGCCGACAACGGCAGCGGCATGACCGAAGAACAGCTCAGCAAGCTGTTTGATCCGTTCTACACCACCAAGCTGGGGAAGGGCGGCAGCGGGCTGGGCATGCATATCGTCTTCAATATTGTGAAAAACGCTCTCAGCGGCTATATCTTCGTGGAGTCCAAACCGGGTGAGGGCACGCGTTATGTGTTGCGCCTGCCCCGGGTTGCTGCAGCGAAGCAGGCTGCCGTGTAACGGACTTCATCCGGCGCAGACCAGCTAGGACATTTTTGATGAGTATTTTTCAGCGTGTAGGCCAGTCATTGTGATCAGGAACCGGATACAACTAGCCAACACTTTCGTGCTTTGCGCTCTGCTCAGTGGGCTGACTGCTGCCCCGGCGCAGGCGGAAGAGTACCTGGACGGGCGCGTCACCGTGAACGCCTACGGCACGTTTGGCGTTGCGATTGGGTCTGATTCAGATACCGAAATGTTCCGTACGATTTCCCGGGAGGGCCCCGCGCTCACCAAGGATGCAACCACCAATTTTGATACCCGGGTCGGTTTGCAACTGGAAGGCCGGCTGAACGAGACCGTGGGTGTGGTCTGGCAGGGCCTGTTGAGCCGCAACCTGGAAGACAACACGGCGGTGGATACCAAGTGGGCGTATCTGCGTTTGCGCCCGTTCGAATGGCTGGACGTGAAGCTGGGGCGTTATCTGCTGCCAACCTACCAGATTTCAGATCAGCTGTACGTCGGCTATGCACACCCCTGGGTCCGGGTGCCGCTGGAGGTGTATGGAATCACCGAGAAAGTGGATCATGCGGATGGGATCCTGATGCGTGCGCTCTGGTCCCACCGGGAAATCAATTACGAATTTGGCTTCAGCTGGGGACAGTACAAGGACGAGCACGATGGCACCAAGGTGGATGCGGAACCGCGCACCTTCAGTGTGACCGCGAGCAAGGGCAATCTGTCCGTGCGCGGCATGGTCGCGCATGCGCCCGTCGAGATTGAAAATCCGCTGTTCAACGGCCCGTTCGGACTGACCAATGTGCTGAATGGGCCCGGTGCAACCAAAACATATGACCCAACCGGTGGGGATGATATCTGGTACTACAACCTCGGGTTTATTTACGAGGACGCTGAATGGCTTGCCATGGGCGAGGCATTACAAACCGACCTCAGTGACAACCACGCCATCTCGGAAAACCGGGCCTATACGCTGACGCTGGGGCGCCATCTGGGCGACTGGATGCCCTATGTCACCTATTCGCGGCATGAGATTATCAACGACGAACCGGATGGCGCGGGTGGTTTTCCATTCGGGGTAACGCGACAGGCGTTTATCAATAACCGACTCTATGGGCAACAAACCACCTCGCTGGGTGTGCGCTGGGATTTCCACCCCGGCTACGCATTGAAGCTTCAGGCCGATACCACCCGTGTCCATGATGGTGAGCAGGGTCTGTACAGCCCGGCGCCGCGCGGCAATGTGCGCGCCTACACGATGGTTCTGGACTGGGTGTGGTGAGCATCATGGAGCTTCCCGCGATGAAGCGCGCCGGCCGGCGACTGCTGGGCCTCCTTTTGCTGGGCGTCTCATCGCTGGCATGCGCGGGTGAGGCGCTGGTACTCGTGGCCCACCCGGACAGCCCGGTGACACAGGTGGAGGCGGAGGTCATTGCTGCCCTGTACCTGGCCCAGCGTACCGGCCTGGACGGATTGCCGGTTGCCCGCCCCATTGACCTGAAGGATCGCGCACTGCGCGAGCAGTTCTATGCAGGGGTCGCGGACCGCAACCTGTCCCAGTTGCGGGCGTACTGGTCGAAGCTGGTCTTCACCGGTAAGGGGCGGCCGCCGCGCGCAGTCTCGGTGGAGGAGATGAGTGCGATTCTGCGCAATGATCCGGAAGCCATCGGCTACCTGCCGGAGTCCGCCAGTCGGGGTCTGAAACGACTACTGGAACTGAAATAGCCCGTTTTCCGCGTCTCCCGTCGCATCTTACGTCAGTTTGTTGACGCACCAATTGCGCAATGACCCCTAACACGCTGTAAATAAAGAAAAAACCAGAAGGTGGCAAAGATTTTGCTATCTTTTCCGGGAGTATGCTGCGCGCACGATGAAAATTGTCATGATGTGCGCAGTCGCGCGGGTA
>JBFKXW010000357.1:0-3192 GCA_041637915.1 Pseudomonadales bacterium
GCCGGCGCTGGAGTGACCCGGCGTTTCCGCGGAGCTTCCCGTGGTTCAATGGCCCGCGCTATTGGGGAGAGCACATCCTGCAGTTGCGTGAGCAACTGGCGTTGCTGCGGGAGCCGCCACTGCAACTGATCTGAACCCGGGGGGGCAGGAATCCGGCCCGCGCTCTGGTAAGGTTTCACGCTCCCGAAATTCAGACACTGGGGTTGCCATGACCTGGAATATTTATCTGTCCGGTGAAATTCATACGGACTGGCGCGAGCAGATTGCGGCTGGTGCGCGGGCGCGGGGCCTCGACCTGCGTTTCACTTCCGCCGTGACCAACCATGAGGCCAGTGATGCCGCAGGTGATCTGCTGGCGCCGAAATCCGAGGGCTACTGGCGGGATCACAAGTCTTCCGGTGTCAACGCGTTGCGCACGCGAACCCTGATCCGGCAGTGTGATCTGGCCGTGGTGCGTTTTGGTGAAAAATACCGCCAGTGGAACGCCGCGTTTGACGCAGGCCTGTGTGCGGCACTGGGTAAGCCCTACATCACCCTGCATGACGAATCGCTGGTGCACGCGCTGAAGGAAGTCGACCAGGCGGCGAATGCCTGGGCGCAAACGCCGGACCAGGTGGTCGAAGTCCTGGCGTACGTGGTCGCCGACCTCTGACCATGCTGGTTCTTCAGTCCTGTCCGGCCGGTGAGGACAACGGCTGGCTGGCGGACTGTATGCAGAGCGTGCGTGACTGGTCTTCCGATCAGGGTTTCGAGTACCGTTGGCTGGATGACGAGTTGTTCAGTGTATTGCCGGACACCCTGCAGCCGGGAGGCGCCATTACGAAGGTGATCGCCAGCGACCTGGCGCGGCTGGAATGGGCACGCCACCTCTTGCGCAGTGCTCAGGCCGACGAGGTGCTCTGGCTGGATGCGGATGTGCTGATCTTTTCACCTGCGCGACTGGCACTGCCGCAAACGGATCATGCTGTAGGTCGTGAAAACTGGGTGCAACGGGATGAGACGGGGCGCTGGCGCTGTCACCGCAAGGTGCATAACGCCGCGTTGTTCTTCCGCGCCGACGCGGATGGACGAAATATTTTCCTGGATTTCTATGCGGAAAATGCTGCGCGATTGCTGCGCCAGAATGTTGGTCGCATGCCGCCACAGTTCATTGGCCCGAAGCTGCTGACCGCCCTGCACAATGTTGTGCAAATACCCGTCATGGAGTCGGTCGGCATGATCAGCCCGGGTCTGGCCGAGGATCTTCTGGGTGGAGACAACGGCGCGCTATCCTGCTACCAACGGAAGTCGCCGGCACCGCTGGCGGCTGCGAACCTGTGCCGTTCATCGCTGCTGAATGGGACCCTGTGTGCGGCTGATCTGCACGCCCTGGCAGCGGCACTGCAGGATCCCGCGGGCCGGATGCAAGGTGAACCGTAGTGCCCTAGACTCTGAGGACCCTTTCGACTGCGGCACCGGTGTCATGAACGCCGACGAATTTGAATGCGTCATCCACAATCTGCCCGGCGTGGTGCTGCGCTGCCTGCCGGATCGGGAGTGGACCATCTGTTTTATCAGTGAAGGTATTACGGCCCTGACGGGATACAGCGCAAAGGACTTTCTCTACAACGAACGGCGTTCCCTGCAGGACATCATCCACCCGGATGACTGGGCGGACGCCAGCGAGCGAATTCTGGCCACGCTGGGCAGGCAGCAGTCTTTCTCCGAGGAACTGCGCATTCTCGACGCAGCGGGCCGTGTGCACTGGGTTTTCGCCAAGGGTCAGCCTGTGAGTGACGGGGATGGCGCCGTGTTGTTTGTCGACGGGGCTTTGATTGACATCACGGACCGCAAGCTCGCAGAGCAGGCGCTACAGGAAGAGCGTGAAAATATCCGCAGTATGCTCGCCAATGTCCCGGGTATTGTCTATCGCACTGCACTGGGCGACGACTGGACCCTTGAGTTTGTCAGTGACGGTGTGCGGGACCTTTTTGGTGTAGAGCCGGAGTCCTTCGTGGGCAAGGGGATGGAGCATTACGGTGCTTTCGTCCATCCCGATGACATCGAACGTGTGGCCCGGACCATCACGGTTGCCGGCGCGCGCGGAGAACCTTATGAAGTGCGCTATCGCGTGCGCGACAGCGCCGGTACCTACCGCGCAGTATTTGAAAAAGGCCAGTCCCGTGCAATGGCGGCAGACGGTCGACGTTACCTGGATGGCATCATCCTGGACGTGACCCGGGTGCAGGGGGAAGGTGGCAACTGACGCACAGCCGTCGCCCGCCCTCCATGCACCCCCGCAATCGCTTTTCCGCTATTTGAAGAAGGATTGCGCGGCGCCCATCAGCCCACCGATACCACCCGCAGACTCCAGCAGGCTGCCGCCGCTGCTGGCCTTGTCCACAATCTGCGGCAGTACATCGGAGAGCGCATCCGCCGCCGTGCCGGTGTCCGCGCCGACCTTGTTCGCGAACTCGGATACCTTGCCCTGGCCCAGCACATCGAGAATGGTCTGTGCGGAGATGCCTGCATTGCTGCCGTCGCCCAGCCATGACTGTACGACATCCCCCAGCCCCCCCTGCGCCGTCAGCCGCGCGAGCAGACCGGCCAGGTCCAGTTTGCCGTCACCTCCGGATAGCAGGCCCTGCAGGGCCTCCTGAATGGTGGCCGGGTCGACGTTGACCCCAAGTTTCTGGGAAAGCATTTGCGCGCCGGTTGCCAGCAGATCCATGCACCTTCTCCTGTTGTGATGATGCCTGCCATCTTACCATTGCCGGCCGGGGTCGCGCCGTGATGCCGCAGGGGTGGGGTGCCCGGAAAGAATTGCGTATGCTGTCAGCCTGCTGTTTTCACGAAACTTCTGGCGCCAGACCATGCTGACAACCCTCATTATCTTTTTTCTCATTGCCCTGGTGATTTCCTTTCTTTGTTCGCTGTGGGAAGCCGTACTGCTGAGCATCACGCCCTCTTTTGCGAGCATCAAGGAGCAGGAAGGCTCCGAGCTTGGTCGGCGGCTCAAGGAATTCAAGGTGGACATTGATCGGCCACTGGTGGCGATCCTGACGCTGAATACCATTGCGCACACGGTCGGGGCGATCGGCGTCGGTGATCAGGCAGCCCGCATCTGGGCCGATGCCAACCCGCTGGTCACCTCCCTGGTGGTGCCGGCGTTGATGACTCTGGGCATCCTGATCTTCTCTGAAATCGTGCCGA
>JBFKXW010000358.1:0-3191 GCA_041637915.1 Pseudomonadales bacterium
CAGCCCGAACCGCGCACCTGGCTGATTTCATTGCCCAGCTACCGGATGGCTACGACACCATGGTGGGTGAGCGCGGCCTGAAGCTCTCCGGGGGCGAGAAGCAGCGCGTGGCCATCGCGCGCACCGTACTGAAAGACCCGGGCATCCTGATCTTCGATGAAGCCACTTCCTCGCTGGATTCAATTTCCGAGCGAGCCATCCTGGAAGCGCTGCAGGAAGTGGCCCGCGAACGCACCACGCTGGTGATTGCGCACCGTTTATCCACGATCGTGGACGCCGATGAAATCATCGTGCTGGAGAACGGGCAGGTGGCGGAACGCGGCACGCATGCACGCCTGCTCCGTCACGATGGTGCGTATGCGGGTCTCTGGCGGATGCAACAGCGCGAAAGCGCTGCAGGCTGATCCCGCCGACGCGGCTCAGTTGCCGCGACCGCGACCCTGCCCCATTCCCCCGCTGTTACCCGGGCTGGCAGGCTCTGCTGCCTCATCGCGCGTCGAAGCGTACTCCAGCTGATCAAACAGGCCGGGGAAACCGTCCGCCTTCAGGCCAAACCCTTCCTGACACGCCTGGCGCAGATTGTCGATGCGTGCTGTGCCGCCCGCATCCAGCCGGAACTTCAGCTTGGAACGGAAATAAAAGCTGTACAGGTTGCCATCTCCATCCAGATCCACCTGCGCCGACGGCGTGTCGGCACACCAGCGATCCGTCAGCAGGCGGGCGTCCGCCGTGGGGTCGTTGCCCTTCACGTGCTTATCGAACCAGGCAATGGTGTACCAGGTAGCCAGGTCCATTCCGCGGAGCGTGGCATTGCCCAGTTCTTCCGGGGCCGTCAGGCCAGGAATATAGGAATACTCGAAGTGCGTGCCGCCACGAATCACCACCTGCATGCCATCCACACCTGCTTCGGCAAATGCATTGAATGCACTCGTGCGTCCCTCCGGATCTGGCAGGGAGGTGAAAGGGGTTTGTGCAATGCCGTAATCATTGGCGATCCCCAAGACCGGCTTGAAGGAGTCCGCAGTCGCCGTTGTCAGGGGCTTTTCATCCCGCGAGAAGTCGTCCGATGCTGCCGGGCAACCCCGCTCACCCGTTCCGGCTGATACACCGGTGCTGAGGTTGTCCCAGGCAACAATGGCGTCCACACGCTCATCCCGCTGGCCAATGAAGGAAACTGCACCGGCACCCAGCGAATGCCCGGCGATGCCGATACGATCGCCATCCACCCGTGTGCCGTACGGGTTGTACGGTGCATGCAGGCCCGCCGCCACGCGTCGCTGATGCTTGTCGGCGTGACTGGTGCCACTGGTGCAACTCGGGCGCGGTGTGTAAGGCGCCGCGGACGTGGACAACAGGAAATCCAACGCATCGACGGTGCCGTCGTAGAACGGCCTGCCTGCCTGCGAGGGCACACCCTCCTGCTGGTCTGCGCCTTCGCCGAAGGTGTCTGACCGCCCCTGACCCTGCACGTCGTAGGTCAGCACGACATAGCCGGCCTTCGCGAGGGCCGCTGCAATCCCCCAGTACAGGACCTCGGGTGCCTGCACCGAACCGGTGGTGATCACGATCCCGGGCTTGGGAAATTCGCCCGCCTGCGTCATCCAGACGTTGCCGGAAATCGTTGCCCCACTGCGCCCGGTAAACAGGACCGGGGTACGAATCCCGAACGTTCCATCCCAGCCATCATAGAAACGGACATCGCCGGCGCATTCGTTCTTGCGCTGCATGCAGAGGTTCCCGGACGGGTTCCGTTCCGGGTCCTTCGCCAGCAACAGGGGCAGGTCGATCGCATCCTGCGCGTTCTGCTGTTCCATGCGCTGCAGGAAGGCCGGGCTTGCCGTGATGTAAACGGGGCGCTCATGGGTCTTGGCAAAGTTGCGGCCTTCGCGACCCGGATCAAACGTCTCTTCCGCTTGAACGGGCAGGATGCAGGCGGTGGCGACCGCCACCAGGCTGGCCAGTTTTTTCATGGGAAAACCCTCGGTCATCCGAATTGGAGCGATGATCCCAATGTAGACAGCCAGCAGGCGCCCGGACAGGGCAAAAGTGCAGGAGTTTCGGGGCCGGCGGGAGCCCTCAGCCAGCCAAAGCGGGCGGGTGCTGGCCGGTCAGACGCATGAACGCGGCGACGCCCAGCCCCCAGGCGGCGTTCAGCAGGAACGCGCCCAGCATGACTTTCGGATCCCAGCCCGCCATGAAGGCCATGCCCTTGAGCGGGAACACAATCGAGAGCGCGACCAGGCTCGGGCCCAAACCGCCGAACAGCAAAGCCACCACCCAATAGGCCGCGCCCGTAAACCGGCAGATCACCAGCCAGGCCGGCAGTCCCCAGACCCCTCCCCAGAACGCCAGCGACAAGACCGCCGGCACGCCCAGTGGTGCGGTCGCCGCCAGGTTGTAGGGTGCAGCTTCCACCAACCCAATGAGCCAGAACAGCGTAAACATACCCTGATGGCAGATCAGCGTGGCGAGAAAACCCGCCGCAAAAGAGAACAGGATTGGTTTCAAATGGAAATCCTCCGAGGAAGTTCTGAATCAGGCCGGCAACGGCCCGTCCCGCCTGCACATCGAATGTCAGGCCTCATTCTGCTCAAATACATCGACACCAAGGCGATGCAGATTGTCACGCAGCGCTTCCAGCGACAGCTTCCCCTTGTACAGGATGGCCAGCTTGTCCGCGTCAAGATCCTGAATCAACGGATTTTCCACATCGAGGCTCTTGTCATGCGTCACGAAGAGAATCGGCGCCTCCGGGCAGCGTTCCAGCAGGTGACGAAGAAAGTCCGTGCCCATATCGTTGCCCTCCAGGGTCTGGTCGACGATAAAGACATCGAAGGACGAGCCGTCGACCATCTTGCACGCGAGCGAGGCATTGCGGGCCCGTTCCACGAAACAGGCCTCGCCGACGCCGCGCGCGAGTTCCTGCAACAGCAACTTCACGAGGTCGAAATCGTCCTGATTGTCCTCAACGCACAGGACGCGAAGCAATCTCAAGGCCAATCTCCATTCCAAAACAGAATGATGCTCCAAGTGTACACAGCAGGGGGCGATTTCGTTAGCCGCCGGCGGTGAGCCCGTAACGGCATGCTCGCTGCGGATTGGCCCGGTATTTTGTTCGCAGGGCCCCGCAGCATGTATCTTGTCAAGAACAGTTGCTCAGTAGGCAGTTGCCCATGAAGTCTCTTGGAAGC
>JBFKXW010000359.1:0-3187 GCA_041637915.1 Pseudomonadales bacterium
CGCGCCCAGTATGACGCAGCACAGGCGGATCGTCAGTTTTCACGATTGCCGGCGCGCTGTACTCTTGCGGCCATGAACATTCGATTTTCGAAAATGCACGGGCTCGGCAACGATTTTGTCGTGATCGATCTGGTCACGCAGGGTGCCCGCCTGTCGCAGGAGCGCATCCGCGCGCTCGCGGACCGGCACACCGGCATCGGATTCGACCAGTTGCTTACCGTGGAGCCGCCGCAAACGCCCGACAGCGACTTCACCTACCGCATCTATAACGCGGATGGCAGCGAGGTAGGACATTGTGGCAACGGTGCGCGGTGCCTGGCCAGCTTCCTGCGCCGTAGCGGTCTCACTGCCAAGGACACCATCCGGGTTGCCATCCGGGATCGCGAAATTGAGCTGCAGGTGCTGAAAGACGGACGTGTCCGGGTCAACATGGGAGCACCGGAGCTGACCCCGGCACGCATCCCCTTCGTCGCCCGCCACCCGGCGGCAGTGCATCACATCGAAACCAGTCAGGGCCGGGTGCCGATCGCAGCCGTCTCCATGGGCAATCCGCATGCTGTGTTGATGGTTCCCGATGTGGGTCGGGCGCCGGTCAGGACACTCGGTGCGGAAATCGAGCAACACGAGCGATTCCCGGAACGGGCCAACGTCGGCTTTATGCAGGTGCTCGACCGGGGGCATGCCCGATTGCGCGTATTCGAACGCGGCGTCGGTGAGACCCGGGCCTGTGGTACGGGCGCCTGCGCAGCGGCTGTGGCGGGCAAGCTGCAGGGCCTGTTGGGGTCACAGGTGGAGGTTTCCCTCCCAGGTGGTAGTCTTACCATTGAATGGTCGGGATCCGGCCAGCCGGTCTGGATGACCGGCAGCGCCACGCACGTCTATGAAGGAAAGGTGGACCTTTGAAAGATACGGATATCGCAGTACAGGAACAGGAAGAGATCGACACCGGTCTGGATGACGGCCGGATTCGCGATTACCTGGAAGAACACCCGAATTTTTTTCAGCGCAATCAGGATCTCCTGTTGAATCTGCGGCTCCCGCATGATTCCGGCAAAGCGATTTCCCTGTTGGAAAAGCAGGTCGACCTGTTGCGCAAACGGGCGCGCGACAGCGAAAACCGGCTGGGGGAGCTGATTCATGTGGCGCGCGACAACGAGCAGCTGTTCGAGAAGACGCGGGCGCTGACGCTCGCACTACTGGACGCCACGTCACTGGATGAACTGAGCCAGATCCTGGAAGAGCGGTTCCGGGATGATTTCAGGACCGACGCCGGCGGCCTGATTCTGCTGGCAGATGATGAAGAGCAGATTGAGGCCGCAGGGAACACGCGCGCGCTTCTGCGCAGCACATTGCGAGAACAGACCCCGCGCTTTGATGAGATCACCGAAACCAACGGGGGTGCCCTGCGGGAGCACGAAATCGACACTCTGTTCCCGCTGCATGATCGTCGCATTCAGTCGGCCATGGTGGCACCGGTGTTCCTGGCCGATGCCGCCGCCGATTCATCGGCCTGTGCACTGCTGGCACTGGGCAGCAACGACCGCGGTTATTTTCATGACCGGCTGGGCACTTCGTTCCTGGAGTACATCCGAGAAGTACTGGGCCGAATTCTCAGGAACCACCTGAACGTTCAGGACTGAGCCCATGGCGGAACCAGCCGCCCCGACCCTGATCTGGATGGAAGCATTCCTCGGGATGCAGGCGCACGAAAAACGCGCATCACCGCACACCGTCGCAGCCTACCGACGTGACCTGCAGGGATTTCTCCAGGCCTTGCCGGATGCGCTGGCCGGGCAACCGGATGATTGGCCCGCAGCCATTCGTGCCCACATTGGAAAACTGCACCGGCAGGGGCAGGCGCCGCGCACCATCCAGCGCAAGCTGTCGTCCATCCGGAGCTTCTGTAACTACCTGCTGCAGACCGGGCACGCGCGGAATCATCCCGCGCGGGACGTACGCGCACCGCGCGCGCCGCAGCGACTCCCGAACACTCTGACACCCGACCAGTTGTCCGGACTGCTGAATGTGCAGAGCCAGGACCCTCTTCAACAGCGCGACCGGGCGAGGTTTGAGCTGCTTTACTCGTCCGGCCTGCGGCTTGCAGAACTGGTCAGCCTGAACCTGGACCAACTGGATCTGCGCGAGGGCCTGGTGCGGGTGACCGGCAAGGGCCGCAAAACCCGTGAAGTCCCCGTCGGCCGTGTCGCTGTGGACGCACTGAAAGTCTGGATGCATGCGCGAACCCAGTTTGCGGACGCCGACCAGGGCCCGGTATTTGTCAGCCGACGTGGCGCCCGCATCCACCCCCGTACCGTCCAGCAACGACTGGAGAGGTGGCGTAAAGCGCAAGGGGGCGAGGAGCCGCTACATCCCCATATGCTGCGCCACTCCTTCGCCAGCCACCTGCTGGAGTCCTCCGGTGAACTGCGGGCAGTGCAGGAACTGCTCGGCCATGCGGATATTTCCACCACCCAGATTTATACCCATCTGGATTTCCAGCATCTCGCCAAGGTATACGATCAGGCGCATCCGCGCGCCCGGCGCAAGCCGGAGCCTGGTGATCGTTGAACACCATCAAGCTATTGACGTTCGACCTCGACGATACGCTGTGGCCGGTGGAGCCGGTCATTGCCGCAGCGAACCGGGTGCAGTACCAGTGGCTGAGTGAGCACCTGGCGGGCTTCACAGCCCGCTTTGCACCCCAGGAACTGCTTGAGTTTGTCCACCAGCACAGCGTCGCACACCCGGAGCTGGCAGAGTTCGTCTCCCGCAAGCGGCTGCATCTTCTGCGCAGGGTCGCGGAAGCCTGTGGTCTGCAGGATACTGATGCGGAGCACCTGGCGGAGAATGCCTTTGCCGCATTTCTGGAGGCGCGCCATCAGGTAACGTTTTTTCCCGGTGTACTCGACACGCTGGCAGCGCTGTCGAAGCAATACACACTGTGCGCCCTCAGCAACGGCAACGCCGACATTTTTCAGACCGCTGCGGGTCAATATTTTACCGCCGCCATCAGTGCCGAATCCTGTGGACATGCGAAACCGGATGCACGCATATTCAGGCAGGCGCTTCAAACCTGCGGGATGCGTGCCAGCCAGACCGTGCATATTGGCGATCATGAACGGACCGACGTGCACGGCGCCCTGGAAGCTGGCCTGCACGCGATCTGGCTGAACGAAACAGCCCAGGA
>JBFKXW010000360.1:0-3176 GCA_041637915.1 Pseudomonadales bacterium
CTCGACGACCCGGTTCACCAGGTCGAGATTCAGCGAATACACCATCGGCAACAGTCCGAGGATTGTGGTGATGGTGGTCAGCATGACCGGCCGCAGTCGCTGGGCACCCGTGCGCAGAGCCGCTTCCTTCGGCGCCATGCCACCGTTGCGCAGAATGTTGAAGGTGTCGATGAGGACAATATTGTTGTTTACGACGATCCCGGCCAATGCGATGACGCCCACCCCGCACATGACGATTCCGAAGGGTTCTCCTTTCACCAGCAGGCCGAGCAGGACCCCGATGATGGAGAAAATTACCGCGCTGAGGATCAGCAGCGCCTGGTAAAAGCTGTTGAACTGAGTCACCAGAATAATGGCCATGACAAACAGGGCCACGCCAAAGGCTTTCCACAGGAAGTCGGCCGCCTCGTTCTGACGTTCGGTGTTGCCACGGAAACGGTACTGCACCTGTTTCGGCAGCCCGGCCGCCTGCAGTTTCGCATCCATCGCACGGGTCATGCCATCGACCGGCACGCCGTCGGCCACGTCTGCCTGAATCCTGACGGTGCGTTTGCCATCGACCCGTCGCACCTGCCCGGTGCGGGGCACAGGGACCCGCTCGGCAAACACGGACAAGGGGACCGTGCCATTGCCGGTCGTGACCTGTAACCGGTCCAGTTCGTCCAGATTGCGATGGTCAAACGGGTAGCGGATGCGTATGTCGAGCTCGTCCTTTGCTCCCTCCGGTCGGTAGGTACCCACTGTCAGCCCCGATGTGATCATGCGGATAATGGTCCCTACGGATGCGATGTCTGCACCCAGTCGTCCGGCCTCTTCGCGATCGACGCTGAGTTGCCATTCCAGCCCGGGCAGTGACCGGTCATCCCGCACGTTACGAAGTTCGGGTGTTTCCGAAAGCTGCGTCAGGATCGCGTCGACGGTCTGCTCCAGCGCCTGCTGGTATTCCGAGTACACCTCCAGTTGGATGTCAGAACCCTGCGCAGGTCCACGGCGCTGTTTTTCGGTTTCGATCACAATGCCGGGCACATCGGCCGTGCGCTCGCGGATGTCTTCCAGGATCACGCTGCCGCGACGTCGTTTCTGCCAGTCGACCAGCTCGATCTGAATGACGCCGATGGTGTCTTCAGGGTAATCGCGCGGAGATTTGACGAGGACCTTGGTGAATATGCTCTCCAGTTCCGACATTGGCAGCAGGCGTTGCTCGACCTGGCGCACCAGCACATCCCGCTCTTCCAGGGATAACTCACCGCGGGCACGAACGGATACGGAAACCACGTCCGGTTCGATTTCCGGAAAGAATTCCACGCCCTGACCGAACTTGCCGTACAGGCCGCCAGAAACGAACAGCAACAGAATCGTGGTCAGCAGGACTTTGCCCGGATGCTGCAGCAGCGGGCGGAGCAAGCGCACATAGCGGCCAGACACGCCCTGCAGCGCATTCAGATCGCCGGTTTCTGCATGATGCAGGTTCGCGACCGTCCGCTCAGCATGCTGCCCGGGCTTGCCGATCAGGGATCCGACCGTGGGTACCACAAGCAGCGCCATCACCAGCGAGGCAGTCAGGGTGGCCAACACGGTGATCGGCATGAACTTCATGAATTCCCCCACCGTGTCGGGCCAGAACAAAAGCGGCATGAAGACGGCCAGCGTGGTTGCCGTGGAAGCGATGATGGGCCACGCCATGCGTTTGGACGCCGCTGCGTAGGCCTGCAGGCGTGCATAGCCCTCTGACATCCTGCGATCGGCAAACTCGGTAACCACGATGGCGCCGTCGACCAGCATCCCCACACTGAGAATGAGCGCAAACAGGACCACGATGTTGAGGGTGTACCCCATCACATTGAGCAGCAGGATGCCGGTGAGAAAGGAGCCGGGAATGGCCAGCCCGACCAGCGCCGCGCTGCGTGCACCCAAAGCCGCCACCACCACGATCATGACCAGAATGATGGCTGCGAGCACGTTGTTGAAGAGGTCATCCAGACTTTGCCGGATCCGCTTGGAAGAGTCCTGTGAATAGGTGACTTCGATCCCGGCTGGCCAGTTTTTCTGTTCCCGTGCGACGATGGCTTTGACATCCTCGACAATCTCGATGATGTTGGAACCGATGCGCTTCTTGATCTCCAGTGCCACCGTGGGTTTGCCGTTGACGCGTGCATAAGACCAGGGGTCCTTGTAGGTGCGCCGACCCACCGCAATGTCTGCGAACGTGACGACCCGGTCCGCGTCCACTTTCACGGGCAGGCTGAGCATTTCCAGTTCATTTTCAATCAGGCCCGGCACCTTGATGCCGAAGCGGCCTTGTCCGTTGTCCAGCGCGCCGGCCGCGACCAGCTGGTTGTTCCGGCCGATCAGGGTAAAGAGGTCCTCCTGGCGCAGGTGATAGGTCTCCAGCAGCGCGGGATCGACGAGAATCTCCGCAATCTCCTCCCGCTCCCCGGAAATGCTGGCTTCCAGCACGCCGGGCAGGGACTCCAGCTGGTCCTGCAGGCGGTTGGCCAGTTGGTACAGTTCCCGGTCGTCCAGCTGCCCGGACAGGGTCACGACCAGAATCGGAAACAGCGCGAGATTGATTTCCCGTACCACCGGTTCATCGGTATCGTCTGGCAACTCGGCTTTTGCAGCATCCACTTTCTCACGCACATCGGCCAGCGCATCATCAATGTCGACATCGGTGGTGAACTCCAGCACCACGGACGCATGCCCCTCGACCGACGTTGCGCGGATTTCCTTCAGACCGTCCAGGCTGCGCAGGTGCTTGTCCATCGGCCCGACCAGCATGCGGTCCGCGTCCTCTGGCGAAATCCCCTCGTGGTTGATGGACACGTAGATCTGCGGGATGGTGATATCGGGGTTGGATTCCTTGGCAATGCCAATGTAGGAAACCGTGCCGCTGGTGAGCAGCAGGACCAGTACCAGCAGCACCGTACGGGCGCGGTGCAGGGCTGCATCGATGAGCGCATTCAAGCGGCCGGCGTCCCGGCTGCTGCGGGCTCAGGTACGGCACGCACACGGTCGCCATCCTTCACGAAACCTGCTCCCACCGTGATCAGGCGCACTCGTGCCGGCAAGCCATCGATCCAGGCACCCTCACTACTGGCACGGACCAGACGCACCGGCAGGAACCGCGCGCGTTCCTCCTCATCCACCACCTTGACGCCCAGCCGCCCGGTGTTGTC
>JBFKXW010000361.1:0-3162 GCA_041637915.1 Pseudomonadales bacterium
CGGCACTGGCTTCGGAACTGGACACTGTGGCGCTGAAGCGCCCGCGCAATGCAGCCAGCAGGTCGATGAAAAAATTCACGGTGGAGCCGGTGCCGATGCCCAGCACGTCGCTCGCTTCGAGGCGCGGTTCGAGATATTCCAGCGCGGCGCGCGCCGCAGCCTGCTTTGCTGCATTCATGTACAGACTCCAGATTGAGGTACAACGCCGATCCACGCTGTGGCTGCATTATACTGCGGGCCAATTCATCAGACACTGGCCGGCCGATGTCCATCGAAAGTTACGTCAGAAGGATTCTCTCGGCACGGGTCTACGACGTCGCGATCGAGACGCCACTGGACCCGGCGCCGTTTCTTTCCGGGAAACTTTCCAATCAGGTACTGCTCAAGCGGGAGGACCTGCAGCCGGTGTTCTCCTTCAAGTGTCGTGGGGCATACAACAAGCTGGTGCACCTGTCAGAGGCAGAGCGTCTCAAGGGCGTCGTGGCTGCGTCCGCGGGCAACCATGCCCAGGGCGTGGCGCTGGCGGCGCAGCGATTGGGCGTGCAGGCGGTGATCGTCATGCCGACCACCACGCCCGAAATCAAGGTGCGGGCAGTGCAGGCGCGCGGTGTACGCGTGGTACTGACCGGCGACAACTTTGACGAGGCGTTTGAGAAGTCGCAGGAACTGGTTGCAGAACAGGGCTTTACCTATATCCATCCGTATGATGATCCAGATGTGATCGCTGGGCAGGGCACCATCGGCATGGAATTGATGCGGCAGCATTCCGGCCCTTGCCACGCTTTGTTCGTGCCGGTCGGCGGTGGGGGGCTGATTGCCGGTGTCGCAGCGTATGTGCGCTACCTGCGACCGGATATCCGCATCATTGGGGTGGAGGCAGAGGATTCTGCCTGCTTCGCGGCGGCGATGGAAAAGGGCCGGCGGGTCCGGTTGAAGGAAGTGGGGCTGTTCGCGGATGGTGTGGCCGTCCGGCAGATCGGCAAGGAAACCTTCCGGATTGCCCGCCGCTGCGTGGACGAGGTGATTACCACCAGCGCGGATGAAATCTGTGCTGCGGTGAAGGACGTGTTCGATGACACGCGGTCTGTTTCGGAGCCGGCCGGCGCCCTCGCCGTGGCCGGGCTGAAGAAATATGTGGAGCGTACCGGCATCCGCAACGAAAACCTCATCGCGATCAGCAGCGGTGCCAACGTGAACTTCGATCGCCTGCGGCATATTGCGGAACGCGCCGAGCTGGGGGAGCGTCGGGAAGCGATTTTTGCCGTGACCATCCCCGAGCGGCCCGGGGCATTCCGCACCTTCTGTCGCGCCTTGGGCAAGCGCAGCATTACCGAGTTCAACTACCGCTACGACGACCCGAAGGCAGCGCGGGTTTTCGTCGGTGTGCAGTTGCCTGCTGATGGGCCGGGCCGCACAGAATTGCTGGATACGCTGCGCCGCAAGAACTATCCGGTTTTTGATATGACGGACAACGAGATGGCGAAACTGCATGTGCGGTACATGGTGGGTGGCCACGCGCCCGCTGCGGAACATGAGTTGATCTATCGCTTCGAATTTCCGGAGCGTCCCGGTGCCCTGCTGCAGTTCCTCATGGGTCTAGGCCAGAACTGGAATATTTCCATGTTCCATTACCGCAACCATGGGGCTGCATTCGGTCGTGTGCTGGTCGGTATGCAGGTGCCCCCGGAGGAGCGTTCCAAGGTGCGCAAGTACCTGGATGCGCTGGGCTACCCCTACTCTGACGAGTCCGAGAACGAGGCCTACAAGCTGTTCCTGGGATAGGCGCTCGCCGCTCTGTGTGAATTATGAACAGGAAGAATTTCCCTGATTTCGTGTATTTGTAGGTAAAACAAACACTTTTACGCTATTATTGAAATGGAAATGAAATCCGGTCGCTAAATGGGCCGGTTAGCGAGGGCTCACCGCCTGCAGATTGCATCTGTTGGTGAGGCTGAACAGAGAACGTCGCAGAAACGCTGAAACTATGAATGGCAAGCCCGATCTACTCATCGTCCTGAGCGCAATCTTCGTGGTTGGGCTGGCGGTCAGCAGTTACACGCACAGCCGCGGCCTGCTCAAGCCTCAGGAACTGCCGGCGGTAAATTTCTCGGTTGCACCGGCGCCCTCTGCGCACAACTGATCCGAGAAAAAACCTTAAAAATTAATTCGTTGGCGCCTATCGGCGCGGCCCTCCGGCGGGCCGTATTCCGTTCGGCGTGACGATATAGTCCAGCGCGACGTCATGGCCCATGGGCTGAATCGAAGCCACCTCCTGGCAGCAATGCGCCAGGCCAACCAGTGTCGGACGGCGCGGCAGCCGGCCGCTGGCCACCGGTTGCAGGGTGGCGTCATAGAAACCGCCGCCCATGCCAAGCCGGTTGCCAGTCGCATCAAATGCCACCAGTGGCACCAGGATCAGGTCCAGGCTCCAGAGCGCGGCAGGCTGGTTGCCGGTCTGTGGCTCGGGAATGCCGAAACGGTTGATCTCCAGGGGTTGGCCAGGCGACAGTAGGCGGAAACGGAGTCGCCGGGTGCCCAGTGGATCCAGGCAGGGCAGAAAAACCTTGCCGCCGACCTGCCAGATGTCCTGCAAGATTGACCAGGGGCGCAGTTCGCCGTCCGCGGGCCAGTAGCCGCCGACGCGTTGTTTGCCCGGGAGCCAGCCACGGTTGCGCAGGTGCTGATGAACCTGCTCTGCAGCCAGTTGCTGGGCAGATTCGGACAATTGCCTGCGCGCGGCGCGCAATGCCCGGCGCAGTTCTGAGCGGGAGCGGGCTGTCATGTTGCCTCAGTCGGGCAGGGTGCAGGGGAACAGGATGCGCTCTGCGCACTTTTCCACCCCCCCGAGTGGAGAGAGAAAAGTGCGCCCCGGAACTGCCGCCGACGGTGTGGCCCTTGAACCCAGTGGTTCAAGGTGGTGGCCCCGGTGCTACTTCAGGCTTTCCGATCGGTTCGGACTTGCTCACCAGTAACAGCGCGAAACCCCCGGTACAAAGATTATCGGCTCGAGGACGTTACCGACGTACGCGCAGTCCAGGAACGCGCCCCTATTATAGAGAATCAGACGGCGGGAGAAGAGCTTGACAAGTCGGCGATTTCCAACGCCATTCCGGCTTTTTTTTGACCAGTTATTGCAGCTCGAGCTGGCGATGGGATTCCAGC
>JBFKXW010000362.1:0-3142 GCA_041637915.1 Pseudomonadales bacterium
AGAGAACCCGCACCAGCAGGCTGCGTTCTATCGCACCGCCACGGGCAGCGGCACCATCACCGCCAGCCGCCAGTTGCAGGGCAAGGAACTCTCGTACAATAACATCGCCGACACCAACGCAGCGCTGGAATGTGTGAAGCAGTTTGATGCGCCGGCCTGCGTCATTGTGAAACACGCCAATCCATGCGGCGTCGCCCAGGCAGACGACCTGTTCTCCGCCTATGACCGTGCCCACGCCACCGATCCGACCTCAGCGTTCGGCGGCATTCTGGCTTTCAACCGGCGACTGGACCGGCGCACTGCGGAAGAAATCGTCGGACGACAGTTTGCAGAGGTGATCATCGCACCCGGCTGTGATGACGATGCCGCAGAAGCCATTGCTGCGAAAAAGAACCTCCGCCTGCTGGACTGCGGCGCACTGGACACCGCAACAAGCAGGCCGACGCGGGAAGTACACAGCGTGGCCGGCGGCCTGCTCTGCCAGGATACCGATGCGCACCACATCGAGCGCGAGGATCTGCGCGTGGTCAGCAAGCGGCAGCCGGATGCACAGGAACTAGATGACCTGCTTTTCGCCTGGCGCGTAGCCCATTATGTGAAATCGAATGCCATCGTGTACGCACGGGAATCGCGCACCATCGGCGTGGGTGCCGGCCAGATGAGCCGCGTCGACAGCGCCCGCATTGGCATACTCAAGGCACAGGATGCGAATCTGGAAGTGCGCGGTTCCGTGATGGCCTCCGATGCATTCTTTCCATTCCGGGACGGCATCGATGCGGCAGCCGCCGCCGGCGTGCGAGCCATCATCCAGCCTGGCGGCTCCATGCGCGACGATGAGGTCATCGCCGCCGCGGATGAAGCCGACATCGCCATGGTGTTTACCGGCATCCGGCACTTTCGCCACTGAATTGCAGGAGAAACAGCGATGGGCAGAATCCTCGTCATCGGCGCCGGCGGGCGTGAGCATGCCCTGGCCTGGAAACTCGCGCAGCACGCCGAGCAGGTGTACGTCGCCCCCGGCAATGCCGGCACTGCACTGGAAAACGGCGTCGAGAATGTCGACATCGACCCGCTGGATTTTGCAGCGCTCAGCGACTTCGCGAAGGATCGCCAGATTGAACTGACCATCGTCGGCCCAGAGGCGCCACTGGTCGCCGGGGTCGTGGATCATTTTCAGGCGCAGGGCCTGCGCTGTTTCGGACCCGGCAAGGGCGCCGCACAGTTGGAAGGATCCAAAGCGTTCAGCAAGGAATTCCTGGTACGGCATGGCATTCCCACCGCCAGCCACGCCACGTTCACGGACCTCGACGCGGCGCTGGCGCACCTGGAAAGCGTCCCGATCCCGGTGGTCGTAAAGGCGGATGGGCTGGCTGCCGGCAAGGGCGTCATCATTGCGCAATCACGGGAAGAGGCGGTGACTGCGGTCCGCGATATGCTCGCCGACAATCGCTTCGGCGACGCGGGCAGTCGCGTCGTGATCGAGGACTTCCTGCTGGGTGAAGAAGCCAGCTTTATCGTGATGGCAGACGGCAAACACGTTCTGCCCCTCGCCACCTCGCAGGATCACAAGGCACGAGACGACGGCGACCGGGGCCCCAACACCGGCGGCATGGGTGCGTATTCGCCCGCCCCGGTGGTGACACCGTCCATACACGAGCGGGTCATGCGCGAGGTGATCGAGCCGACGATTGCCGGACTCGCGGCCGAGGGCCATCCCTACACCGGGTTCCTGTACGCCGGCCTGATGATTGATCCGGACGGCACGCCCAAAGTGCTGGAATTCAACTGTCGCTTCGGAGACCCGGAAACCCAGCCCGTGCTGATGCGGCTGCGCTCTGATCTCGCCGTACTGTGCAATGCAGCACTCGATGGAAAATTGGATGAGGCCGCTGCGGAGTGGGATCCGCGCCCGGCCCTCGGTGTCGTTCTGGCGGCAGGCGGCTATCCTGCGGACTATCGCAAGGGAGACGTTATCTCCGGACTCGATCGCGTACGGGACGCCAAGGTATTTCACGCCGGCACGCGACTGGCAGACGACACAGTGGTGACCCATGGCGGGCGGGTGCTTTGCGTAACCGCACTGGGGAGCGACGTTCGCGCCGCCCAGCAGGCTGCCTACGCGGCGGTGGAGCAGATTCAGTGGAACGGTGTTTTCTGCCGCCATGACATTGGGTATCGCGCCATCCAGCGTGAAGACGAAGCCTGACACACGCCGCCCGGCTGTTTGTTTTTCGGCATACCCGGCACTACTATTAGAGCCGAGGGTGAAGTTCGGGCGACCGGCCTGATCACCGCGAAAAGAACAGAAAATCAAATTAAAAAAATGACTACTGCGTCACTGTCCGCACGTCGGTCGGTTGCTTTGCACCGGCAGCTTTGTGTTGGCGCACCCTCCCCGATCGAGACACTCAACACACAGGAAACAGAAGCATGAAGAACGCTCTTCGCGCCGCATCGGTGTTCGCACTGACCGGTGTTCTTTCCGCACCGGCCCTGGCTGCCAGCGTGGAAATGCTGGTCAAGTCCGGCAAGTATCAGGAGGCCTACAAGCAGGGCCTGGCCCAGCAGGATGCTCGCGAGGGCACGCCGTCCTTTGACGCGGCGTTTGCGGAGGCCGCCTTGCGCAGCGGCCACCCCGGCGATGCGCTGTTTGCGTTTGATCGCCTACTCATGATCAACCCAAACAACGTAGATGCCAGGCTCGGCCTGGCAGAGTCCATGCTTGCCCTCAAGAATGACAAGGGCGCAAAAGCCGAGCTGATCGTGGCCGGGCAGCAACGACTGACCCCCGGACAGCGTCAGCGCCTGAGTGATTTGAGCGCGCGCGCGGAGAGCGCCGCAGGCCGCGGAGATCAGATGAACCTGTGGCTCGGTTACGATGTCGGGCACGACAGTAATGTGAACGAGGGCACTTTCAACAGCCGCTTCAAGGGGCAGTTTGCGATTACCCAGCTGGGTCAGAACGCGACCGAATCTGCTGCCTTCTTCAATCGTTATTCCATGGGTGGCTATTACGAGCGCCCGCTCTCCGGGGGACGCGCACTAGACGTGGTCGGCAGGATCGAACAGGTCGAAAATCTGGGCGAGGAGGATTTCGATACGCGTCATTACAAGTTGAATGGCGGATACAGCGTCAATCACA
>JBFKXW010000363.1:0-3121 GCA_041637915.1 Pseudomonadales bacterium
CGAACATGGCCTCCAGCAATCCGATGATGATGGCGGGCGCAAGGTAGACCCGATCCGCCTGCTCGGCAATCTGACCGGCGTCCTGCAGCACCAGTTCCGCAGTCAGACCGTCCCCCATGCGGCGCTGATCCTGTTCCGGATCGGCATACCAGGGTGTGAAGAGGATCACGAAAACCAGCAGCCGCAGGATTTCCCGTAACGCATCGAAGCGCAGGGGGCGGGTGATCTGCCACCACACCAGAAACCCGAGCGAAGCGCCGATCAGGTATGCGCACCAGCCATAGAGATAGTCGAGGTTGCTGATCATGCCTGCTGCATCCCGATTGAATGCTGACATGTTAGCCGCAAGACCGGCACGGGGGAAACTGCAGGGCGGGTCAGCCATCCACCAGCGGATTGGGCGGCATCTGCAGGTAAAAGCCCTGCGCCCGGATCGCTTCGAGCACCTGCGCTGCGTCCGCGCGTGCCAGTTTGCGCCCCGGCGAAATATCCAGCCGCAGGGCCGGCTCGGGGCGCCCGAACTGCTTCAGTAGAGACTCCGGCAGTTTCGCCGGATCCGCCTGTGCCGGCAGGAACAGATACATTTCATCGCGCTTGGAACTGCGATACACCTGGCAGATCACGCGGCACCCTCCTGCGACCGGTCGAGCGCGTTTAGCAGCGCTTCACCAACGGCCTCCGCGCGCCAGCCTGCGAGACTCGCGGGCAGCGACCAGGGTCCATCGGGGAACCCGGTATTCACCAGCGCCTGAACGCGACGCCGGGGGGCCAGCAGTTCCGGCGGCAGGTCCAGTTCCCGCGCGCGGGCGCGGGCAACGTCCATCAGTCTTTGCACCAGCTTGCGGGTCTGCGCCGAATTGGGAAAATCCGGCACTTCCGGGCAGTCTGCCTCCGGTGTGCGGGCCGCCTCGGCCAGCAGCGCGAGGAGCCGGACGCTGTTGCGATCCCGCGTGGAGCGCTGCAAGTCCGGAATCCGGCGCAGGGATTCAGGCGTGTCGGGATTGCTCACCACCAGCGCCAGCAGTTCATCGTCCTTCAGCACCCAGTTCCGCGGCAGATCGCGCTCGATTGCCGTCTGCTCGCGCCACTCCCCCAGCAACTGCACGGCCGCAAGTTGTTGCCGGGTCAGCTTGCGTGCATCGCGGAAGCGCGTCGCGTCGAACAGTTCACGCTCACGCAGACGGTTGGCGACGATCTCCTCACACTCGGCACGACACCACTCCGTGTGGCCGCGCGCGGCGAGCAGCCCCTGCAGCTTCTCATACAGGGCGGGCAGGTGCGCGACATCGGCCCGGGCGTAGCGCAGCTGGGCCGCAGACAACGGCCGACGCATCCAGTCAGAGCGCTGCTCGCCCTTCTCCAGCGACACACCCAGCGCCTTCTCGACCAGCTTGCCGTACCCGGCAGAAAAGCCGAGGCCCGCAAAAGCGGCGGCGACCTGGGTGTCAAGAATATTACGGGGCGTGCTGCCGGTCAGGCGTGCCAGCAGCTCGACATCCTCCTCGCAACTATGCAGCAGCTTGACCGTGGCGGCATCTTCCAGCAGTTCCCGGAGCGGTGACCAGTCCGAGATTTCCAGTGGATCCACGAGCCAGCAGTGCGTCTCATTGATACCAAGCTGCAACAGCCCGATCTGTGCGTGATAGGTGCGCACGCGCTCGAACTCTGTGTCCAGCGCGGCGATTCCGGCATTCGTCAATTGCCGGCAGATGTCCGCGAAAGTGGCGTCATCCGTGATCAGCAGTTCGTCTGCATGCGGTTCCATGCGCGGATTCTACACCGCACAGCCCCCGGGGCGCAGAAAACTGCCGCACGGCGAGCCTCAAAGCCCGAGCTGCTTGGAGATGATCTCGTTCATGATCTCGCGGGTCCCGCCACCGATCGACAGAATGCGGTTGTCCCGGTAAAGGCGTTCCACCATCGCTTCCCGCATGTACCCCATGCCGCCGTGGATCTGCACAGCTTCATAGGTGAGCGCGTCACTGACATCTGTGGCGAAGTTCTTCGCCATCGAGATTTCCTTCACGCAGTATTCACCTTTGTTGATCCGTTCTGCGACCTGATAAGTGAATGCACGCGTAGCCTCCAGCCGGGTCGCCATATCGGCCAGCTTGTGCCGCGTGACCTGGAACCCATGCAACTTGCGACCGAAAGCCTGCCGCTCGCGGACGTAGCGCAGCGACTCCTGCAGCGCCAGTTCCGAGGTCATGTTCGCCATGATCGCCAGCATGAGCCGTTCCGACTGGAAATTGCTCATGATGACCTGGAAACCCTGGTTCTCCTTGCCGATCAGGTTACTGGCCGGCACCCGGCAATCCTCGAAGAACAACTCCGCAGTGTCCGATGCCAGCCAACCCATCTTCTTCAGCGGTTTGCCGCGGCTGAAGCCGGGCCGGTCACGCTCGACCAGCAGCAGGCTGATCCCACCGAAGCCCTCCCCACCGGTGCGCACCGCCACCGTGTAGAAGTCAGCCCGGATGCCGCTGGTGATGAAGGTTTTGGAGCCGTTCAGGATGTAATCGTCGCCATCGCGCACGGCGCGGGTCTTCAGACCGGCCACATCCGACCCGCCCCCGGGTTCCGTGATCGCCAGGCAGGCAATTTTCTCGCCCCGCAGCACCGCGGGCACGATGCGCGCCTTGAGTTCCTCAGAGCCGAACTTCACCACCGGCGGCAGGCCGATACCATGCGACCCGAGGCTTGCCGCCAGCCCACCGGACCCGGCGCGCATGAGTTCCTCGCTGACCACCACGCCATGCAGGACATCGCCCCCGGAACCGCCATACTCCTCCGGATAGCCCACGCCCAGCAGGCCCGCCTCTCCGGCGCTGGCGTACAGTTCGCGGGGAAAGGAACCGGCCTCTTCCCAGTCGTCGATGTGCGGCTGGATTTCGCGCTCCACGAACTGGCGCGCTGAACGCCGCAGCATCTCGTGGCTTTCCTCAAATGGACCCTTGTAGCTGGCCATCAGCCGATCTCCCGGAACCCTGTCAGGGCCCGATCATGGATCAAACCAAGCGCTTGCTCAAGTACGGATTCGACGCCAATGTCTGCTGTGCATCTGCAGATGCCCATTGCTGACGGGGGCACCGGAAAGGCGGGTTCAGAGTGGCCGGCGACC
>JBFKXW010000364.1:0-3110 GCA_041637915.1 Pseudomonadales bacterium
GCCGGTGGCGGCGCTCAGCACGTCATGCTGTGGGTGGCAGCCGCGACCCTGCCCGGGCTGGCGATGCTGCTGTGGCACTTCGGGCCCGGCACCCTGTTGCAGGTCGTTCTTTGCATTGGCTTCGGGGTGCTCATCGAAGCGCTCTGCGTGCTGGCTCGCGGCCGCTCGCCCCTGCCCGCGCTGCGGGATTGCAGTGCCTTGCTGACCGGCCTGCTCCTGGGGCTTTCGATCCCGCCCCTGGCACCCTGGTGGGTCGCGGCGGTGGGCATGCTGTTCTCCATCGGCATTGCAAAGCAGTTATACGGAGGCCTCGGCGCCAATCTCTTCAACCCGGCCATGGTCGGATATGTGGTCCTGCTGATCTCCTTTCCGGTCCAGATGACCCAGTGGCTGCCACCCGCCGGCGCGCCGGGCGCGGTATCGGTGGATTTTCCCGCCGCCGGCCAACTGATCTTTGCCGGCACGACGGCCGCAGGAAATACGCTCGACGGTTACACCATGGCGACCGCGCTGGATGTGGTGCGCGCCAATCGGCTTACGCTGACGGAAACCGAGTTGCTGGCACTGCCGCCATTCGATGGTGGGCTTGCAACCGGATGGTTCAGCGTCAACGTCGCGTTTCTGATCGGCGGTCTGTTCCTGCTGTGGCGCAAGCTCACCACCTGGCATGCACCGCTGGGCATGCTGGGCGCACTGGCACTGCTCTCGTTTCTGTTTCACGCCCATGACCCGGACCGCTTTGCGGGCCCGATGCTGCATCTGTTCAGTGGCGCCACCCTGTTCGGTGCGTTTTTCATCGCCACCGACCCGGTGTCCTGCGCGACCAGCGCGCGCGGCCGCCTCTATTTCGGAATCGGTGTGGGCTGCCTCCTGTTCGTGATCCGCACCTGGGGCAGCTACCCCGATGCGGTCGCCTTTGCCGTGCTGCTGATGAATCTGTCTGCCCCCCTGCTGGACCAGTACACGATCCCACGTGCATACGGGCACGGCGTGCGAAGGAGAAAATCGTCATGATCATGAATCCGGTCACGCGCTCCGGACTGGTCCTGGGAGTGTTTGCGGTCTGCACTGTGGCGTTTATTGCCATCACCGCAGCAGGCACTGCCGAGGTTCGCACGCGGAATGCAGAAATGGCCGCTCGCGAGAGCCTCTATGCACTGATCCCGGCGGCAATGCGTGAAAATGACCTGCTGGAAGACACCGTGACCACACCGGCCGGTGGATTGCTCGGGAATGCCGACGCAGCCCCGATTCACATTGCTCGGCAGAATGGCAACGTGACCGGCGTCGTTCTCCCGGTGACCGCACCGGACGGCTACAGCGGTCGGATCCGCTTGCTGGTGGCGGTGCAACCGGATGGCACACTGCTGGGCGTGCGCGTGGTGGAACACCGGGAGACGCCCGGCCTGGGTGACAAAGTGGACCTGCGCAAATCAGACTGGATTCTGGAGTTCACCGGAAAATCCCTCAGCAATCCGCAACCGGCACAGTGGCACGTCCGCAAGGAGGGCGGCGCCTTCGACCAGTTCACCGGCGCGACCATTACGCCGCGCGCCGTGGTGCGGGCGATTTACCGGGCACTGCGACACTTTGAGGCGCATCAGGCGGAGATCCTCGACACCCGTGAGGAACGGCAGGCATGAACAACACGGAATGGCGGGAGATCACCGCGCAGGGCTTGTGGAAGAACAACCCGGCCCTGGTGCAGTTGCTGGGCCTTTGCCCGTTGCTCGCGGTCACCGGCTCGGTGGTCAATGCGCTCGGTCTGGGTGCCGCCACCATCGTGGTGCTCGCCGGCTCGAACCTGTGTGTCTCACTGATCCGGAATCTGGTCACCCCGACCATCCGCCTGCCGGCATTCGTCATGATCATCGCGGCGTTCACCACCTGCGTGGAGCTGCTGATGGAGGCACTGAGCTATGAATTATTCCAGATCCTCGGCATCTTTATCCCGCTCATTGTCACCAACTGCGTCATCCTCGGACGGGCAGAGGGTTTTGCCTCCCGCAATGCGCCGCCGGCCGCACTCTATGACGGCGTCATGATGGGACTGGGGTTTACCCTCGTGCTGGTGCTGCTCGGCGGCATGCGCGAAGTCCTCGGGCAGGGCACATTGTTGGACAGCATGCACCTGCTGTTTGGCGAGAACGCGCGTGCCTGGCGCATTGAATTGCTGCCAGCGGATTATCCGGGCCTCTTGCTGGCCGTCCTCCCACCGGGCGCGTTCATCGGGATGGGCCTGCTGATTGCGCTGAAGAACGACATCGACCGCCGCCTGCTGGAGCGCCGCCGGGCCGTGGAGGGCCGTCCGGTGAAGGGTGCAAAGCGCGTGCGCACCACCGGTGAGATCGCGTGAAGGCAGCCGACCGGGCGGCCTTTTTCGAAAAACTGCGGGCCGCCAATCCTGCACCCACCACGGAGCTGGAATACGAGACTCCCTTCCAGTTGCTGATTGCCGTCATCCTGTCCGCACAGGCTACGGACGTCAGCGTCAACAAGGCGACAAGAGGATTGTTCCGGGCAGCGCCCGATGCTGCCGCGATGTGTCGCCTCGGGGAGGCCCGGATTCGCAAACACATCCAGACCATCGGCCTGTACAACACCAAGGCGAAAAATGTACTCGCAACCAGCCGGATTCTTCGGGACCAGTATGCGGGTGAAGTGCCCCGCACACGGGCAGCACTGGAAGCGCTGCCGGGTGTGGGCCGGAAAACGGCCAATGTGATTCTCAATACCGCTTTTGGCGAGCCGACCATTGCGGTAGACACCCACATTTTCCGGGTTTCCAACCGCACCGGTCTGGCACCCGGCAAAAACGTGCTGGAAGTGGAGAAGAAGCTGCTGAAAAGGGTGCCGGAGGAATTCCGCACCGATGCACACCACTGGCTGATCCTGCATGGCCGCTACGTTTGCAAGGCACGCAAACCGGACTGCCCGCAGTGTGCGGTCAGCGACCTGTGCAGCTACCGGAAGAAAACGCCGCCGGCGGAGGCAGCGGCTGTCTCCGGGCAGGGGCTGCGGGCTTCCTAGCCGTCCAGCCCGTATTCGTCCAGCAGATCCTCCAGGGTCTGTTTCTGGCGGTAATCAATGTCATCCACCCGGAAACCAGC
>JBFKXW010000365.1:0-3105 GCA_041637915.1 Pseudomonadales bacterium
CCGAAGCGGAACATCTGTGGCGTCTGTGCCTGCCAGAGTCCGGAACGGTCCACTGTTTCTGCAACCGCCAGCGCTGCATCCGCACGCTTGAGCGTATCCGCCACCGGCACGGCCAGCAATCCGCCCACCGGATGCGCCATGGCCGATTCTACCAGCCGTGCCAGCGCACTCTGCGACAGGCAGGGCCGGGCGGCATCATGCACCAGGACGTATTCATCTGACCGGGCTCGATCGCGCAGCGCACGCAGCGCCTGCAGGACCGACTCGCTCCGCTCCGCGCCCCCTGCCACCACCCGCACGCGCGCGCGATCGGAGAAGGCCAGCGTCGGCCAGTACGGATCGTCAGGTGAAAGCGCCAGCGCAACCCCTCGGACAGCAGGATGTGTTGTAAATAGCGACAGGGTGCGTTCAAGTATCGTGCAGCTTCCCAATCGTCGGTATTGCTTGGGAAGCGCACCACCGAAACGACTGCCGGCACCGGCGGCCGGAATCACCACCCAGAACTTTCCGGCAGAAGGCGCAGACATGGGCGCGCCTCAGGTCGGTTCGTCTGGAATCAGGAAAAACGTTTCCCCATGGCGGATCAGCCCGAGTTCGTAACGGGCCCGTTCCTCTATGGATTCGAGGTTGCTGCGCAGGTCGTCCACCTCGGCCCGCAGCAGATCGTTGCGCATATGCAGTCGATCCACCTCGGTTCTCTGCACCTCGATAGCGGATTCCAGTTCGCGAACCTCATGCAGACTACCCAGTCCCACCCACAGGCGCACCTGCAGCCCCACCAGCACGATGCCAAGCAGAACGATGGCGGGACGCATGGCGATACCTAGCCCTGCAAGCCACGGAACTCAGCACGACCCCGGTACGGCGCGTCCCGGCCGAGTTGCTCTTCGATGCGCAGCAGGCGGTTGTATTTGGCCACCCGGTCCGATCGACACAGCGAGCCGGTCTTGATCTGTCCGGCACCGGTCGCCACGGCGAGATCAGCAATGAATGTATCCTCTGTCTCACCGGAGCGATGCGAAATCACCGCGGTATAGCCCGCATCCTGCGCCATGCGGATGGCATCCAGCGTTTCCGAGAGCGTACCGATCTGATTGAACTTGATCAGGATGGAGTTGGCGATGTGCTTCTCAATGCCCTCGCGCAGAATGGCGGTGTTGGTGACAAACAGGTCGTCGCCGACCAGTTGCACCCGGTCACCGATACGGGCAGTCAGCAGCGCCCAGCCGTCCCAGTCCTGCTCCGCCATACCATCCTCGATGGAAATGATCGGATAGCGATCGCACAACCCGGCCAGATAGCCGGCGAACCCGTCCGCATCAAAACGCTGACCCTCGCCAGCCAGGTCATACCGGCCGTCGCGGTAAAACTCGGAAGAGGCACAGTCCAGCGCCAGCGTGACGTCCTCACCCAGGCGCAAGCCGACCTGCTCGACGGCCGTGCGGATGGCTTCCAGCGCGGCTTCATTGGAGGGCAGATCGGGTGCAAAACCACCCTCATCGCCGACCGCCGTGTTAAGGCCCTGCCCACGCAACACGGATTTCAACGCGTGGAAAATTTCCGCGCCATGACGCAGTGCTTCGGCAAAGGTGGGCGCACCGACCGGCTGCACCATGAATTCCTGGATATCCACGTTATTGTCGGCATGTTCGCCGCCGTTGATGATGTTCATCATCGGCACTGGCATCGACAAGTTCGTATTTCCCGCCAGTTCGGCAACATGCCGAAAGAGTGGCTTGCCCTGCTCTGCCGCTGCGGCATTGGCGGTCGCCAGCGAAACGGCCAGGATGGCATTGGCACCGAGTTTCGATTTGTTCTCAGTCCCATCCAGATCAATCATCGCCTGATCAAGCCCCCGCTGATCCGCTGCTTCATGCCCTTTCAGCCGATCAGCCAGTGCGCCGTTCACCGCGGCGACAGCATTCCGCACGCCCTTGCCCAGATACCGGGACTTGTCCCCATCCCGCATCTCGAGTGCTTCGCGGGTGCCAGTGGACGCGCCACTCGGCGCACAACCCAGCGCGGTGGTACCGCTGGCAAGGCGCACTTCGGCTTCAACGGTGGGGTTGCCCCGCGAATCAAGAATTTCGCGTCCCTTGATTTCTACGATCTCTGACATGGGGTTCCTTTCAGTCTGTTCGTTGTGCGGCTGATGCCGCTTCTGCATGGCTGACCGTGCTCGCGGCTCGCGCCGCTCCTACGCGGTGTTAAGCGGCTGAAAGCTCTTTACGAGGTCATCAATGGCCTTCACCTGCGCAAGAAACGGCTCCAGCCGGTCCAGTCGCAATGCACAGGGCCCGTCACAACGGGCGTTATCCGGATCCGGGTGCGCTTCCAGAAACAGGCCGCCAATCCCCTGCGACATGCCGGCCAGTGCCAGCTCCGTGACCTGCGCGCGCCGACCACCCGCCGACTCGGCCTGCCCGCCGGGCTGCTGCAGCGAATGGGTCACATCGAAAATGATCGGAAATCCGGTCTTCTTCATGACGCCGAAGCCCAGCATGTCCACGATCAGGTTGTTGTAGCCGAAGCAGGAGCCGCGTTCGCAGAGCAGAATGTTCTCGTTGCCGGCCTCGCTGAACTTGCGGATGATATGACTCACTTCCGCCGGGGCGATGAACTGTGGCTTTTTCACATTCACCACCGCACCCGTTTTTGCCATCGCCACAACCAGGTCGGTCTGGCGAGCCAGGAACGCAGGCAGCTGGATCACGTCGACCACCTCGGCAACCGGGGCAGCCTGATGCGGTTCGTGGACATCGGTGATCAGCGGAACCCGGAACCGGTCCTTGATGTCCTGGAAGATCTTCAGCCCCGCTTCCATGCCCGGGCCCCGGAACGAGTTCACCGAACTGCGGTTGGCCTTGTCGAAACTGGCCTTGAAGACGTACGGAATACCCAGCTTGCCGCAGACCTCGACATAAGCCGCGCAGATTTCCATCGCCAGTTCCGGCGACTCCAGCACATTCATGCCACCGAAGAGCACAAAAGGCTGGTCATTGCCGACACTCAGCCCGGCAACATCAATGATTCTCTGGGACATGCGGCCTCCCTGCCAAAAGCGATGCGGTTACTCTTTATTCTTGTGCAGAAGCGCCGCTTTTA
>JBFKXW010000366.1:0-3086 GCA_041637915.1 Pseudomonadales bacterium
GCGGTCGGCGGCCACGCCGGCGGCTCGGTGTCGGACGAACAACTGCTGGCCGTGGAGAAAACGGCCATCCCGGGACCCGGCTCCTGCGGAGGCATGTACACCGCGAACACCATGGCGTCTGCCATCGAGGCGCTGGGCCTGAGCCTGCCCAACAGCTCCGCGCAGGAAGCCGTGTCAGAGCACAAGAAGGAGGACTGCCGGGCCGCTGGCGCAGCGGTTCTGAACCTGCTCGAAAAAGGCATTACGCCGCGCGACATTCTGACCCGCGAAGCGTTTGAGAATGCCATCACGGTGGTGATCGCACTCGGCGGTTCCACCAACGCCGTCCTGCACCTGCTTGCCATTGCGCATACTGCCGGTGTGGAACTGGAACTGGACGACTTCACCCGCATCGGGAAACGCGTGCCGGTTCTGGCAGACGTTCGCCCCAGTGGCAAGTTCCTGATGTCGGAACTGATCGCGATCGGCGGCATCCAGCCGCTGATGAAGATGCTGTTGGATGCCGGACTGTTGCACGGGGATTGCATGACGGTCACCGGCCATACGATGGCGCAGAATCTCGCGGACGTCGCACCCTATCCGGACGGACAGGAAATCGTCCATTCGCTGGACCACCCCATCAAACCCGAATCGCATCTGGTGGTGCTGTACGGCAACCTCGCGCCGGAAGGGGCGGTTGCCAAAATCACTGGCAAGGAGGGTCTGCAGTTCACCGGCAATGCGCGCACCTTCAGCTCCGAGGAAGAGGCGCTTGCAGCCATTCTGGATGGCAGCGTCGTCAAGGGGGATGTGGTCGTGATCCGGTACGAAGGTCCGCGCGGCGGCCCCGGCATGCGTGAAATGCTGAGCCCAACCGCCGCCATCATGGGCAAGGGGCTGGGCAGTGATGTGGCGTTGATTACCGACGGTCGCTTCTCCGGCGGCAGCCATGGCTTTGTGGTCGGACACGTCACACCTGAGGCGGCATCCGGCGGACCGATCGGTCTGATCGAGGACGGTGACCGGATCACCATCGATGCAGAGCAGCGCGAAATGACCCTGCACATTGATGAGGTGGAAATGGCGGCCCGGCGTGCACGCTGGCAGGAGCCGCCGATGAAGGAAACCCGCGGCACTCTCGCGAAATACCGGGCACTGGTCAGTTCCGCGTCGGAAGGCGCGGTCACAGACCGTTTCTGAGGAGACACCCCATGGCAGAAAACGTCTACATCCTCGGTGGCGCGCAAACCGACTTCGCGCGCAAGTGGAGCCGTGAGGGCGGTGATATCGGCGCGGTCATGCGGGAGGCGGCGCTGGAAGCGCTCGGTAACGCGCGGCTGGAGGCGGCCCAGATGGATTCCGCCCATGTCGGAAACTTCGTGGCCGAATTGTTTACCGGCCAGGGCCACCTGAGCGGCGTACTTGTAGAAGAGATCCCGGCACTGGCGGGGCGTCCGATCAGCCGCCATGAGTCCGCCTGCGCCTCCGGAAGCATGGCCGTGCTGGCAGGCATGACCGAAATCGAGGCCGGCCGCAGCGACCGGGTGCTGATCGTCGGCGTGGAGTACATGCGCAATGTCGGCGGCAGTCAGGCAGCGGAATATCTGAAACCGGCCGGCTGGGTTGGCCACGAGGCCGATGGGGCGCAGTTCATGTGGCCGTGCATGTTTGATCAGGTGCTGGCCGAGTATGACCGTCGCTACGGCGTGGACTACCGCCATCTTGCGGCCATCGGGGAGAAGAACTTCGGGAACGCCAAACGCAACCCGAATGCGCAGACCCGCGACTGGCAGATCACACCGGAACACTTCACCGAGAACGACGAACTGAATCCTCGTGTCGCCAACCGCCTGCGTCGGCAGGATTGCTCGCAAATCACCGATGGAGCGGCGGCCATTATTCTGGCATCCGAAGAAGCCGCCCGTGCGCATGCAAAGGCACAGGACATCGCACTGGAGAGCATTCCTCGCATCAAGGGCTGGGGCCACCGTACTTCGCGCATCAGTTACGCCGGCAAACTGCAGGACTCCGCGAATGATTCGCATGTCTTCCCGCAGGTACGCGACGCAATCCGGGACGCCTTTTCGCGTGGCGGAATCGCAGACGTGTTCGCACTGGACGGCATCGAAACCCACGACTGCTTCACCATCAGCGAGTACATGGCGATCGATCACTTTGGCTTGACGGCTCCGGGCGAAGCCTGGAAAGCGGTGGAAGACGGCACGGTCTCCTTTGGCGGCAAATTGCCGTTCAACGCCAGCGGCGGTCTGATTGGCCTTGGACACCCCGTCGGTGCCAGCGGCGTGCGCATGCTGCTGGATGCTGCCCGGCAGGTGACCGGCACGGCGGGGGATTATCAGATCGAGGGGGCCCGGAACATCGGCACCCTGAATATCGGCGGCTCCACCACCACCGCCGCGAGCTTTGTCGTCGGCACGGGCGCGTAGCTTCTCCGTCGTCGGCTCCGCCACTGCCCCTGGCAGAAATGCGGCAGGATTCTGCGCCTGGCGCCGGGCGACCAGCACACTGGGATCGGTACGACTCCGCACGTGGCCGCCGCCCCGTCCTGATTCCCGCTGGATCCGCTCATGCCCCGGCAAGCGTGTTGCCGGTCTTGGTCAGGCGATACGCTCCAATACCCGATGGCAAAACGGATGGGTATCCCCGGCACGGGCTTCGCCCGCTGTGCAGGAAATCTCCTGCCAGGCGGACCGCTCCCATTCCGGGAAGTAGGTGTCGCCCTGTACCTCGGCATCCACCTCGGTAAGATAGAGCCGGGTCGCGTGGGGAAATGCCGCCGCATAGATCTGCGCACCCCCGATCACCATGACTTCCGACACTTCGTCACGCGCAGCCAGGTTCCGGCCGAGCGTGATCGCGGCTTCCAGCCCGTTGCAATGATGCACACCATCCGGCAATTCCGGCTGATGCCGGCTGATCACAATATTTTCACGCCCGGGCAGCGCGCGGCCCAGTGAATCCCAGGTACGTCGTCCCATCACAATTGGCTTGCCCATCGTGCACGCCTTGAACCAGCGCAGGTCACCGGACAACTTCCAGGGCAGGTCATCATCCCGGCCGATCACGCCGTTCCGGGAGACTGCAAC